>NZ_CALMPC010000139.1:0-9720 GCF_937872235.1 uncultured Thermomonas sp. | reverse complement strand
TTGTTTTACGGCGGTGTCATCTGTGCCGCCATCGCCCCCAAAGCCGATCGCCGCGCCGCACTGTTGGCGGGGGCTGCATTGAATACCGTGCCGGATCTGGATGTATTTCCGCTGCTGCTGAGCGACAACCCGGTGCTGCGGATGACGTGCCATCGCGCCGCCACCCATTCGTGGCTGGTCCTGCCGCTGATCGCGTGGGCGATCTGGTGGTGCTTCAAGCGCCGTGGCGGGCGGGTGACCGCGGCACCCGCGCGTTGGTGGTGGGCGATCTTCATATGCCTGATGGCGCACCCGCTGCTGGACAGCTTCACCGTGTACGGCACGCAACTGCTGTGGCCGATCCCGCTGCCGCCGCTGATGTGGAGCACGCTGTTCATCGTCGATCCCTTGTTCACCTTGCCGTGGCTGCTGGCCTGCATCGTGGCGTGGTGGGCGTGGAACAAGCCGCTGGGGCAACGGGCATTGCTGGCGGGGCTGGTACTGGGCGTGGGCTATCTGGGTTGGTCGCTGTTGGCAAAGGCGCTGGTGACGCGTGTTGCAGACCGCGAGTTGGCGGGGCTCGGTCATGCCGATGCAGCACGGTTTTCCGTACCAATGCCGCTCAACACCCTGTTATGGCGTGAGGTGGTGATGGTGCCCGGCGGGTATCTGGAAGGCTACCGCTCGCTGGCCGCCGATCGCGGGCCGATGCGGTTTGTATTTCATCCGTCGAATACCGCTGCGCTGCAAGCCGCCAGTAATGTGCCCACCGTGCAGCGTTTGACGTGGTTCACCAACGGGTTTGTGGGGGCGCGGGTGGTCGATGGTGCACTGGTGCTGGATGATCTGCGCATGGGCAGTGCACCAGACTATTTCTTCAGCTTTCGGGTGGCGCAGCACGACGCTGGAACTTGGAAAGCAGTTGCGCCGACGCAGGTGCACACCCTGCGTATCGCTCCCGGCGCGATGTGGGATAGCGTATGGCAGCGGATCTGGAATGCCCCCGTGGCTCAGGCAGCAACGGGTAATTCGGGCGACACGCCTGCAATCAGCGCATCGAAATAATCGCAGGTCAGCTGCAATTGCGCATCGGCGGTTTGCGCGCGGTTGACCACGGCGCGGAATGCGGCATTTTCGGGCCGGTCTTTGGCATACCAACCCAGATGCTTGCGTGCAATGCGCACGCCCATCTCTTCACCGTAGTGGGCGTGTAGCGCGTGCAGGTGTGCGATGAGCGTGTCGCGCACGCGGGGCAGCGCGGGGTCTGGCAAGGCCTCGCCGGTCTTCAGATAGTGCGCGATCTGGCCCAGCAGCCACGGCCGTCCCTGCGCGGCGCGGCCCACCATCACCGCATCGGCCGCGGTGTGCTGCAACACGAACGCGGCTTTCTGCGGCGAGTCGATGTCGCCATTGGCGATCACCGGAATGCGCAGTGCCGCCTTGACTTGTGCAATCGTGGCGTACTCGGCGCTGCCCGCGTAGTGCTGGTCGCGGGTGCGGCCGTGGATGGCCAGCGCCTGGATGCCGGCATCTTCGGCAATGCGCGCAATCTGCAGTGCATTTATATGCTCGGCATCCCAGCCGGTACGGATTTTCAGCGTCACCGGCACGCTTGCCGCTGCAACCACCGCCGACACAATTCGCGCCACCAATTGCGGGTCGCGCATCAGCGCGCTGCCGGCCAGCACGTTGCACACTTTCTTGGCCGGACAGCCCATATTGATGTCGATGATTTGCGCCCCGTGATCCACATTGAAGCGCGCCGCGTCGGCCAACGCGGCAGGGTCGGTGCCGGCGATCTGCACGCTGACCGGATCCGGCTCACCAGCATGATCCATCCGCGTGCGCGATTTTGTGGTGTTCCAGAATCGCGGGTCGGAAATCGTCATTTCCGACACTGCCAAGCCCGCCCCCATGCGCTTGCACAGCAGCCGGAAGGGTTTGTCGGTGACCCCCGCCATCGGCGCAAGCATCACGTTCGGGGCGATGGTGTAGGGGCCGATGCGCATCGGCGTAGTGTACCGGCAGCGGTTTAAGCAACCGGCAGTTTCGGCATCGCCAATGCAGCACCAGCGTGCTCGGTGGAGCGCGCCGCATAGCGGCCAGCAAAACGGACGTGTTCGATAAACGCACGCTGTGGGCGTTGCGCCAGGGATGCCGCCAGTGCGCCATTGAAGGCGTCGCCGGCACCGGTGGTATCGACCACGTGTGCGGGTTCGGCGGAGATGCGGTAGCAGGCGTGCTCATCACCGCGCAGATGGCTGTTGGCATGCGACACAAAACAGCCGCTGGCGCCCAGCGTGATGATGACGCTGCCTTCTGGCAACAGCGTGCGGCAGAGTGCGTGCAGGCGCGGTTGATCGAGGCCAGCTACCGCGTCGGCGTCGACGCGTTCACCCACATGACGGTTCAGCAAGGCCACGAATTCGGTTTCGTTGGGGGTCAGGATGTGCACGTGATCGAGCAAGGTTTGGCTGATCGCCACATTGGCCGGTGCCGGGTTGAGGATGCAGACAGCCCCGGCCGCAGCGCCGCTGGCCAATGCTTGCGCCACCGCATCCAGCGGGGATTCCAACTGGGCCAGCACGACATCGTCAGCGATCAGCGCAGGCAGATGTGCACTGACCCAGGCCGGTGCCAGCTCGGCATTGGCACCAGCACCAATCACGATGCAATTACGGCCTTCGGCATCCACATAAATCCCGGCGGTGCCGGTAGGTGCGGCACTGGCTGCTGCATGGAGGTCGATGCCGTCATTCGCGCACAGCTCGCGTGCCAACCGGGCGCCGGCGTCATCGCCCAACGCACAGATAAAGCGCGTATCGGCACCCGCACGTGCTGCTGCGATCGCCTGATTGAAGCCTTTGCCGCCGGGGCCGGTGGCATACCTGCCGGCCAAGGTTGCCCCTGCCTGCGGCAGTGCAGGCACGCGCCAGACATGGTCGAGGTTGAACGAGCCGATGACACACACGCGGGCCATCAGGGGTTGCCCACATCCGCCGCGCCATGCGCGGGAATGACCTTGTGGGGGGTATGCCGGTGTTTGAACAGCGGCACGAAGGCCACCGCCATCGCCAGCGCATACAGCGCAAACGTCACCCAGATGCCGTGCCAGTCTTTTGCGCCGCCGGCATCGGTAAACCAGTGATCAATCACGAACCCGGCTACCAGGCTGCCCAGCACCGCGCCGATGCCATTGGTCATCAACATGTACAGGCCCTGTGCCGAGGCGCGGATCTTGGGGTCGGCCTGCTGTTCGACAAACAAGCTGCCGGAAATGTTGAAGAAATCAAAGGCCATCCCGTAGACGATGCAGCTCATCACGATCATCCACAGGCCCGGCCCCGGGTTGCCGTAGGCGAACAGGCCAAAACGCAGGAACCACGCCAGCATGCTGATCGTCATCACCGTCTTGATGCCGAAGCGGCGCAGGAAGAACGGGATGGTGAGGATGAACAGGGTTTCGCTGATCTGCGAGATGGACATGATGATGGCGGGGTAGCGCACCGCCAGCGTGTCCTTGTAGGCATCGACATTGGCAAAATCGTGCAGGAAGGTGTCGCCATAAGCGTTGGTCAGCTGCAGCGCCGCGCCCAGCAGCATCGCGAACACGAAGAACACCGCCATGTTGCGATCCTTGAACAGGCGGAACGAGGACAGCCCCAGCACGTCCACCAGCGAGCGATTGCCGCCCCCTTGGCCCAGCGTTGGCGGACAGGGTGGCAGGGTGAAGGCGTACAGACCCAGCACCAGCGATGCAGCCGATGCGATATAGAACTGGCCTGGCGAGGTTTCCAGCTTGAGCAAGCTGGTGGTCCACAATGCGGCGATAAACCCAACGGTGCCCCACACCCGGATCGGCGGGTAATCACGCACGACATCCAGCCCTTCACGCTTGATCGCGTTGTAGGCCACCGCAATCGCCAGCGAGATGGTGGGCATGTAGCAAATCATCGTCGCCAACATCACCCAGAACATGGTGTGCGGGTCATTGACCTGCGGCACATAGAAGAGTGTCAGCGCGCCACCGATATGCAGCAAGCCATAGAGTTTTTGCGCACTGATCCACTTGTCGGCCACCACGCCCATCAACGCTGGCATGAACAGGGCGCTGATACCCATGGTCGAAAAAATCGCGCCGAAGCTGGTGCCGGACCATTGCTTGTTCTGGAACCAATACGCGCCGATGGTGATCAGCCACGCCCCCCAGATGAAAAACTGGAGAAAATTCATTACGGTCAGGCGCAGCTTCAGATTCACACAGGCTCCCATGCCAGGCGCTACGGCGCGCCTGCTTGGCGCAGGGTAGGGCAGCGCGGGCGTGATCGGCAAGACGCGGTGCACATCGCGGCGTACACCGTTGGCATCAACTTTCGCGCGCGACCACTCGGTTGCGGCCTTCCAGTTTGGCCTGACGCAGGCGCAGGTCGGCGCGCCGCAACAGTTGCGACAGATCCACGCCATCCTGCGGCCAGCTGGCAATGCCGGCACTGAAGGTCAACCGGATGGGGTCAGCATCGAGCTCGGGCACGAATGGCTGGGTCGCCATGTTGCGGCGCAACGTTTCCAGGCGTTCCCAACTGCGCCCGGTGGGCAGCGCCATCACCAGCACAAACTCTTCACCGCCCAAGCGCACCAGCCAATCGCCAGCTTCCAGACCGTTGCGCAATACACCCGCCGCATGGCGCAGGGCGCGATCGCCAATCATGTGGCCTTCTTCATCATTGATTCGGCGGAAATAATCCAGATCGATCAGGCAGACGGAAAGCGAGCACCCGGTGTCGCGCGCATCATCCATCAAGCTTGGGAAACGGTGGACAAGCAGGGTGCGATTGGGCAAGCCGGTCAGCCCATCGTTGCCGGACAATTCCACCAAGCGCTGCATACGGTAGGTCACCGCTGCCGTGATCGTGGTCATGATGCCAAGCAACAAAAGGCGTTGCAGAATATTCGATACCCGCACCGTGCCGTATTCGACCGACATCAATTGCTCGGGCGAATGCACAGACCAAAACACTGCAACCGCAATCGCGGCGTACTGCAGCATGGCTAAGCCACCAACAAACAAGGTCAGGCGACCATCGTTGCGCAGCGCAGTCATGGTGATCGCAATCAAATAGAACGCCCACACCACCATGCTGTTCATGCCGGTGGCAGGTGATGATAAGGCCAGCAGCACCAGCACCAGCGAGGTCAGGCTGATGTCGTAGCTTGATGTGGCCCAGGGCAGCCAACGCAAACGTTTTGGCTGGCGCGCCAAGACCAACCAGACCTGTGACAAGGCAATCGCCGCGATGACGCCCAGCATGCCGGCCACGCCTTCAGTCGGGGTGAACTCACCGGTCACCAGATTCATTAATGGCAACAGCAGCAAGGCGAGCGACAAGCCGGCGCGCAATTGCGCTACCAATAACTCGCCGCCGGCGCCCAATTCCAGCATCAACGCATCCGGCGGCGAGCGTAATTGGTGCCAGAACTCGCGCAGCCCAGTTCCGATGATGTTCAAGCCTGTCCCCTTGCGTGTCAGGCACGCTTGCGTGCCGTGGCAGCTTAGGGCGTTGTGCGGTTGGGCTCAACGTGCGGGCCTATACTGCGGGGAACTTGGATGGAGTGGACGCGATGACACAGTTTCTTGCCTTGATTTTATTGTTGGCCGGGATCATTGGTGTGGCCAAGACCGTGCGGATGGTGCCGCAGGGCTACGAATGGACGGTGGAGCGCTTTGGTCGGTATACCCACACGATGACGCCGGGCCTGCATTTTCTGGTGCCGATCATGTACAGCGTGGGGCGCAAGATCAACATGATGGAGCAGGTGATGGACGTGCCCAGTCAGGATGTGATCACCAAGGACAACGCGGTGGTCAAAGTCGATGGCGTGGTTTATTTCCAAGTGTTGGATGCGGCCAAGGCTGCGTATGAAGTGGCGCAGTTGGAAGTGGCCATCCTCAATCTGGTGATGACCAATATCCGCACTGCGATTGGTTCGCTGGATCTGGATGAGTCGTTGTCCAAGCGCGACGAGATCAACACCAAGGTGTTGCATGCGGTGGATCAAGCCACCCATCCATGGGGCCTTAAGGTCAACCGCATCGAACTTAAAGACATCCAGCCGCCGCGCGACCTGGTCGATTCGATGGCGCGGCAGATGAAGGCCGAGCGCGAAAAGCGCGCCAACATCCTGGAAGCGGAGGGTTTCCGCCAAGCGGCAATCCTCAAGGCCGAGGGCGAAAAACAATCCACGATTCTGGAAGCCGAAGGCCAAAAGGAATCCGCGTTCCGGCAAGCCGAAGCGCGCGAGCGTCTGGCCGAAGCCGAAGCCAAGGCCACCCAGCTGGTGTCCGACGCGATCGCCGGCGGCAATGTGCAGGCGATCAACTATTTCGTCGCGCAGAAATACATCGAGGCGTTCAAGGCGCTGGCCGAAGCGCCCAATCAGAAGTTCGTGATGATGCCGATGGAGTCGGCCGGCATCATCGGTTCGATTGGCGGGATTGCCGAGTTAGCCAAAGAAGCCATGACCAAGCAGGCCTCTGGCAAGGCGGTTACTAGGGCGGAGGGCTGAGGCATGCGTTGGGACATGTTCGCGTGGGCGGCGTTCGCACTGGTGTTGATCGCCGCCGAAGTGCTGGCACCGGGGGCGTTCATGCTGTGGATGGGCCTGGCCGCAGGCGTG
Organism: uncultured Thermomonas sp.; assembly: GCF_937872235.1. Lineage (NCBI taxonomy): Bacteria > Pseudomonadati > Pseudomonadota > Gammaproteobacteria > Lysobacterales > Lysobacteraceae > Thermomonas > uncultured Thermomonas sp. The sequence continues at coordinate 3,066 of NZ_CALMPC010000139.1, read as the reverse complement.
GTGTTTCTGGCGGTGTGGCTGTTGCCCGGTATTCCGCTGCTGGCGCAAGTGGCCGGGTTTGTGGTCTTGAGTTTTATTTCCATCCAGGTCTATCGCACCTGGTTTCGCAAGCGCGAGCCGGACAGTGATCAGCCGGCACTGAACAAGCGTACGGCGGCCTTGGTGGGGCGGGTGGTACTGTTGGATCGCGCCATCGTCAATGGCCGTGGCCGTGTGCAGATTGCCGATGCGTATTGGGATGTAACCGGGCCTGATCTGCCGGCAGGGGCCGAAGTGCGCATCATCGGCGGCGATGCCATGAGCTTGCAGGTGCAGGCGGTCTGATTTGGCCACAGATCCGCACGCAGGGCACGCAAAGCTTTGGGATAATGGTGCTCCCCACACGCAAGACAGGCTTCCGCCATGACGCAAAAGACCATCCTCAACGACACCCATCGCGCGCTTGGCGCCAAGATGGTCGATTTCGGCGGTTGGGACATGCCGATCCACTACGGTTCGCAGATCGACGAGCACCATCAGGTGCGCCGCGATGCCGGCATGTTCGATGTGTCGCACATGACCGTGGTGGATTTGAATGGTGCGCGGGTGCGTGAATTCCTGCGCCACTTGGTCGCCAATTCGGTGGACAAGCTGCAAAAATCCGGCAAGGCGCTGTACACCGCCATGCTCAACCCGCAGGGTGGGGTGATTGACGATCTCATCATCTACTTCATGGATGAGTCGTGGTTCCGGCTGGTGGTCAATGCGGCCACTCGCGACAAGGATCTGGCATGGATCAGCGCGCAGGCGAAAGCATTTGAGGTGATTGTCAGCGAGCGCCCCGAATTCGGCATGGTCGCCGTGCAAGGCCCGAATGCGCGCGCCAAGGTGATTGGCCTGCTGCGCGAAGAAGACCAGGCCCCGGTGTCGAAGTTGGTGCGATTCTCCGCACGCGCCGCCAAAACCGTCGATGGCGTTGAGGTGTTTGTGGCACGCACCGGCTATACCGGTGAAGACGGCTTTGAAGTGATCGTGCCGGAAGCGCAGACCGTGGCGTTCTGGAATGCACTGCTTGCCGCCGGGGTGAAGCCTGCGGGCTTGGGCGCGCGCGACACTCTGCGTTTGGAAGCCGGCATGAATTTGTACGGACAGGACATGGACGACACCGTCTCGCCATTCGAGGCTGCACTGGCGTGGACGGTAGTGCTGGATGACGGCCGCGACTTCATCGGCCGCAGCGCGCTGGAAGCGCAGCAAGCCGCAGGCAGCGCCCGCCAGATGATTGGCTTGGTGATGGACGACAAGGGCGTGTTGCGGCACGGTCAGAAAGTGCTCACCGCGTATGGCGAGGGTGAAATCCTGTCCGGCACGTTCTCGCCCAGCATCGGCAAGGCCATTGCGTTTGCCCGTGTGCCGGCTGGCGACATCCCGCTGGGTGCGGCTGGCAACGTGCGCGTGGATATCCGCGGCAAGGAAATCCCGGTGCGGGTGGTCAAGTTCCCGTTCGTGCGTGACAACGCCATCCAGCCCGGCATCTGAACTTTCGCGTCATCCTTGGTTAGACTTTCCCCATTCCCCCCACGCACCGCGCAACAGGAGCCACCCCAATGAGCGAGATCCCAGGCGACCTCAAATTCCTCAAATCCCACGAATGGGTGCGTGCCGAAGACAACGGCAAAGCTACCATCGGCATTTCCGATCACGCACAGGGCCTGTTGGGCGACTTGGTGTATGTCGAGTTGCCGAATGTGGGTGATCAGATCCAAGCCGGCAATGCCTGCGCGGTTGTCGAGTCGGTGAAAGCCGCTTCCGACGTGTATGCGCCAGTGTCCGGCAAGGTTGTCGAAGTCAACACTGCACTGGCTGACAAGCCGGAAACCATCAACGAGGATGCCTATGGTGATGGCTGGTTGTTCGTGATTGAGCTGGACGATGCTGATCAACTGGGCGAGTTGTTGGCACCCGACGATTACGCTGAACTGCTCGATAGCGACGAGCACTGACCGTACCTGCGGCGTCGAACCACACAGACCCGCGCCGGCAACGGTGCGGGTTTTTCTTGGGCGAACTTTGTGCGCAGATAATCGCAACGATGCATGTGTGCTGTGCGCATGCATTGAAACTCCAGACGATTTTGTCGCAAGCAGTGCGGGAAGTTTGCGCAAAGTTCGCGCAAACAGGTTTGTGCGACGCGAAAACGCGACATGCAATGCGAATTTTTTTGGTTGCTTGTTGCCTGCGGTTTTCTGCGTGGATGCCATATGCGGCGCGTGCATCTCGGTGCTGCGCGTTGATGTTGCGTGCGCGCTGAAGTCCGCATCATTGCTTGCGATACGCAATGTATTGCGGTTCATGCATGTAGCCTTGAAGGCTGTGCTTGAACAGGATTCTTGACGTTGTCGGTGCCGTGCTTTCCGATGTGTCGCGTGCATGCTGCAAAAAACTTTGCGCAAGATTGTTGACACTGGAAAAAAGCGTGACTAGCTTTCGCCCAAGCAGACGTCTCCTGCGGAATCAAGTGAGCAAGCACATCGCAACAGTCGACAGCACGTCACCCGACTTCACCGCAGGCGATTCCGGTGGATGCAGTGGCCCCGTCTTCTCCGCGAATGCCGCACATTTTTTTCGCAAACGTCCACGGTTGAACCTGCAGTGCTTCGCGCCGCAGGTTTTTTCATGGACACCAGGACGTCAATCACCGATGCCGCGAAGCTTGCGTGCATGGGTACCGCATCCGTTCCGGCGCGCTTGGCGCGCCGGCGGTCGATCGCAGGTCCGATACCTGCGGCGTCTTGTGTGACTGGGCTTTACCGAAATACCCATTGACGAGGAGCCATACCATGGCCGTGAAAAAAGCTGCGAAAAAAGTTGCTGCCAAGAAACCGGCGGCGAAGAAAGTTGCAAAAAAGGCTGTCGCTAAGAAGCCGGCCGCCAAGAAGGCGGTGAAGAAGGCTGTCGCCAAGAAGCCGGCGGCGAAGAAGGCCGTTGCCAAGAAGCCGGCGGCGAAGAAAGCGGTTGCCAAGAAGCCTGCTGCGAAGAAGGCCGTTGCCAAGAAGCCGGCGGCGAAGAAAGCGGTTGCCAAGAAGC
>NZ_CALMPC010000138.1:0-11565 GCF_937872235.1 uncultured Thermomonas sp. | reverse complement strand
GGCTTGCTGGATCGGCAGATCGAATTCCTGCCGACCGATGCTGAAATTGCCGAACGCAAGCTGCGCGGCCAAGGTCTGACCCGGCCGGAGCTGTCCATCTTGCTGTCGTATTCGAAACTGGTGGCATATCCGCAGTTGCTGGCTTCGGATGTGCCGGAAGATCCGTACCTCTCGAAGGAGCTGGTGCGTTACTTCCCCGAGCCGCTGCAAAAAAAATACACCAAAGCGATGGAAGGCCACCGCCTGAAGCGCGAAATCATCGCCACTGCGGTCACCAATTCAACCATCAATCGCATGGGCGCGACTTTCTTGATGCGCATGCAGGAAGACAGTGGTCGCAGCATCGGTGAGATCGCCCGGGCCTATACGATTACCCGGGAAACCTTGGACGCCCGCGAGTTGTGGGCCAAGATCGACGGGCTGGACGGCAAGGTGCCGGGCAGTGTGCAGGTGGATGCGCTGCAAGTCATTTGGGAGCTGCAACGCGGCTTCACCCGCTGGTTACTTTCGCGCCCCGGTGCAGTACCGGCGATTACCACTGCGGTGGAGCGTTACCACGATGGCTTCCGCGACATTCGTGCTGGCGAAGGCATTTTGCCGCCGTCGCAGCGTCCGGTGTACGAGGCCAGCCGCAAGCAATGGCGTGAAAAAGGCGTGCCGACGGCATTGGCCGATCAGCTGGCCGCATTGCCGTACCTGCAAGCCAGCCCCGACATTATCGAGTTGGCGCGTGAGCGCAAGATGCGCCCAATCGACGTGGCCAAGGTGTATTTCCGCCTGGCCGATGCCCTGCATGAGCCGTGGTTGAGCGAGCAAATCGATGGGCTCAAGGTGGATGGCCGTTGGCATGCCGTGGCACGCGGCGTGCTGCGCGACGAATTGGCGGCACAAATGCGCGCACTGACCGGCCTGGTGTTGGCGATGCCGGGCAAGGATGCCGATGCCAAGGTCAAGGCGTGGCTGGAACGTGACGACAGTGGGCTGCGTTTCACCCTGGCCATGTTGACCGAGTTGGCAGCACAAAAAACCCTCGATTACCCCACCTGCTCGGTGGCGGTGCAACGCGTGGCACAGTTGGCGCAACGCGGCTAAGCGTCCTGTTGCAAGTTGCCCTCTCCCGTTCGCGGGAGAGGACAGCGAACGCGGGCGCTGGCGGCTCTTGCTATCCTGCTGCGCATGACGAATCCCCGTATTGCCCTGCTAGCCAGCCCGACCGATGACGCGCAAGCCGCATTCGCGGCATTGGTCAAGCGCTACGGTACCCATTCCCCGCAAGATGCCGACGTCATCGTCCCCTTGGGTGGGGATGGCTTCATGCTGCAAACCCTGCACCGGTACGCCCATTTGGGCAAGCCGGTGTATGGCATGAAGTTGGGGACAGTGGGATTTTTGATGAATCATTTTCGAGAAGACGATGATTTATCGACCCGCATTGATACCGCCGAACCCGCCGTGCTGCACCCGCTGGAGATGCTGGCACAAACCGAGTCTGGTGCCAGCGTAAGCTCGTTGGCGTACAACGAGGTATCGTTGTTGCGGCAAACCCGGCAGGCTGCACATGTGGGTATTGAACTCAATGGTGAAGTGCGATTAGACGAGTTGATTTGCGACGGCGTGATGCTGGCAACACCTGCTGGCAGCACGGCTTATAACTTCTCTGCACATGGCCCGATTTTGCCGCTGGGGGCCAATGTGATGGCATTGACTCCAATTGCTCCATTCCGGCCACGGCGCTGGCGCGGTGCTGTGCTTAAATCCGGCACCGAGGTGCGGTTTAGGGTGCGGGATCCACACAAGCGTCCGGTCAGCGCCACTGCGGATTCGCATGAGGTGCGCGATGTGACTGAGGTCTTGGTGCGTGAGTCACGTGATCGACAGGTGACACTATTGTTTGATCCGGAACACAATCTGGAAGAACGCATTCTGATCGAGCAGTTTGCAGTGTAAGGTTTGCCGGGCAAGGAGCGCAGCATGGTCCCATCAGGAAGCACGATGCCATTTGCCATTGACAACACCAGCACCGTGCCAGACCCAACATCACCCTCACGACGGGTGCCCGCGTGGGCGTGGGCATTGCTGGCATTCTTGCTGGGTATCGGCCTGACGTTGTGGTTGGCCTATGGCGAAAAGCAACGTGATATCCGCGATGCGCTGCATGGGTTCACTATGGAAACGGTGAAGATTGCCGGCAGTATCCAAACCCAACTCGAGCAGTGCGAGCGCTTGATTCGCGCATTTCAATCGGTGTTCCTGGCATCCGACCAGGTGACTGCTGATGAATACGCACGCGCTTATCAAAACATGCAAACCAATACCGAGGTGCGTATTGGTTTGCTGGCATTGGCCTATGCACAGCGGCAGGTGAAGCCAGATGGCGATCACTTTCCGACGTTATTGTTTGCACCACAGCCTGGAAACGAAGCCATACGTGGGCTGGACGTGGCCACCCAGCCGATGAATCTTGAGGCTCTGTTGCGCAGCCGTGACAGCAATCAAGTGGCGATGTCGGCCCCGTTTCGTTTGGTGCAAAGCGGCAACGGCAACAAGCATTCAGATGGCTTTATCTTGCGGTTGCCGGTGTACGCGGCGGGCCAGGTCCCGACCAGTGTCGACGCACGGCGGCAAGCGCTGGTTGGCTCGATCGGTGCATCATTCCGGATTGATGATTTACTCGGGGCGGCCATTCCCAGGGATCCGATCGCATTGGCGGATGTCACCATCAATGATCTGACCGATGGCGAGCCTCGAACCTTGTTTGCTCGCCACTTTGATGCCCCGGCATCGTTGCCTGCGCATGTGGTGAAAGTGCAGTTTGGCGGTCGCTTGTGGAGTGTTACTGCGCATGCGAGGCACGATATTTATGCGGCCGGCAATTGGAAGACCGTGCTGTGGGTCGGGGGCGTCATCAGCATGTTGCTGGCAGCACTGACGTGGTCGCTGGCCAGCACTCGCGAACGTGCCCTGGTGTTGGGAACCGCGCTGAGCCAACGGGTTGTCGCCAGTGAGGAACGTTTTCGGCGGCTCAATGAACTATTGCCTTGCTTGGTTTTGCTGATTCGAAAAGATAACGGCGCAATCGTATACCGCAATGCCGTGGCGCGGGAGCGGCTTGCGGACCGGCTCGAGTTGGCCGGTTTGCCTCTGTCAGAGCCAGTCGCAAAGGATGCTGCTGCATCGCCAGTTGCCGGCACAATGGCCGGTACTGACATCCAGCTGCAGGCCGCCGACGGCAGCTTGTTTTGGGCCAGCACCTGGATCAGCAGTATAGAAATTGACGGTACCCCGATGTGGCTGTTGGTGGCCAGCGATAACACCGTGCAACGCCAGTTGACCGAGAAATTGGGATATCAGGCCAGCCATGACTCGTTGACGCGTTTGTACAACCGCCGTGAGTTTGAAGCGCGGGTACAGACCTTGCTGGCCAGCCCGGCGCGTGACGACGGTGCATTGCTGTTTTTGGATCTGGATCAATTCAAGTTGATCAATGACACATCCGGTCACCGCGCTGGGGATGAATTGCTGGCGCAGTTGGCCGCGGTGATGCAGGAAAAGTTGCGCCCGGTTGATGTGCTGGCGCGCTTGGGTGGGGATGAGTTTGGGGTGTTATTGCCAGGCATCATTGAACTTGAATCTGCGGTACAGGCCGCCGAGCGGCTGCGCCGCTGCATTGAGGCCTTCATATTCGGTTGGGAGGGGCGCACTTACACCAGCAGTGCGAGTATTGGTGTGGTCATGCTGCGCAATGCGAGCTCGATGCAGGCCTTGTTTACCCATGCCGATGCTGCCTGTTACTTGGCCAAGGAAGCCGGCCGTAATCGCATTCATGCCTATGCCGAAGATGATGCCGCCATTACCCACCGGATGAGCGAGATGGAATGGGCCAACCGGGTGCGTGATGCACTGCGTGATGACCGATTGTTACTGGATTATCAAGAGCTGCATGCGTTGCAAGCAAATGCTATCGGTGGCGTGCACATCGAGCTGCTACTGCGCTTGCGAGGCGAGGATGGTGGCGTAGTGCTTCCGGGTGCATTTCTGCCCGCAGCCGAGCGCTATGGATTGATGCCGCAGATCGATCGTTGGGTCGTTGAAACCGCACTGAGTCAGCTGGATCGGCTGCATCCCGATGGCGCAGATTTGGCGAACTGTGCCATCAATTTGTCGGCCGCCAGTTTGGAGGATGAGGGTCTGTTTGATCGCATTGCCGAGCTTTTGACCGAGCACCGCGTGACACCGCAGCGGGTGACCTTTGAAATCACCGAGACTGTGGCTATGCGTGATTTTGCTGCCTCCAGTGTGTTGATTTCGCGCCTGCGCGGCTTGGGCTGCAAAGTGGCACTGGATGATTTCGGTGCAGGCATGTCCTCGTTCGGGTATTTGAAAAATCTGGAACTTGATGTGGTGAAAATCGACGGCAGTTTCGTGCAGAATCTGGCCGGGGATGCGATGTCGCAATCCATCGTGCGTGCGGTGACGGAAATTGGTCACCTGCAAGGTTTGCAAGTGGTAGCCGAATGGGTGTCATCACCGCAGCTGTTGGCCATGCTGGCCGCGATGCAGGTCGACTACGCGCAAGGCTTCGCCTTGCACCATCCGCAGCGCGTGTGCTTCCAGCGTAATGGCAATGATTGATTCGCCCGCGCGTGCTGCGGTTGCAATGCCGCTGGTGGTGGCGATTACCGCTCGGGCATTGTTTCACATGGAAGACAGTCATGCTTTGTTCGAGCGTGAAGGTATTCAAGCCTTTGCCGATTTCCAGCGCCAGCGTGAAGATGACGTGCTGCCGCCTGGTATCGCATTCCCGTTGGTGCGCAAGTTGTTGGCACTCAACCAGGGGGCCACCGTGGATGCGCCGCGAGTTGAGGTGATCTTGCTATCACGCAACTCCTCGGATACCGGCCTGCGCGTGTTCAATTCGATCCAGCATCATGGCTTGGATATTCGGCGCGCCACCTTCACAGCTGGTGCTCCGGTGTGGCCCTATATCAAGCCGTTTGGTGCGCAGCTGTTCTTGTCGGCCAATCCAGAATCGGTACGTGCGGCGTTGGCGGCAGGTGTCGCAGCGGCCACTATTTTGCCGGAGCGTGCCAGTGAGCCGCGCCAGCGCCAATTGCGCATCGCCTTCGATGGCGATGCGGTGATTTTTGGTGATGAAAGTGAGCGTGTATCACGCGAGCAAGGCTTGGAAGCGTTTGGACGACACGAGCGCGCATTGGCGCATGAACCACTGTCGGGTGGACCGTTCCGTGGGTTTTTGGCCGCATTGCACGGGCTGCAAGCAGCGTTTCCGGTGGGTGAGGATTCACCCATACGCACCGCCTTGGTCACTGCGCGTTCGGCACCCGCGCATGAGCGCGTGATTCGCACCTTGCGCGAGTGGAATGTGCGGTTGGATGAAGCCTTGTTTCTGGGTGGGCGCGATAAAGGCCCGTTCCTGGAAGCGTTTGGCGCCGATATTTTTTTCGATGACTCACCTCATAACATCGATTCGGCACGTCGGCATGTCGCTGCTGGCCACGTTCCGCACGGGGTGGCCAACGCCGATTGAACGCGGTGTTGCAATGCTTATAGGGGCAAACGCAAGCCGTCCAATTTCCACGCCAAACCGTGCCGATGAAATTCGAAGATCACTGGCTGCCCCTCGGCATTTTGTACGGTGGCGGTGAGCAGGCTTGTGGATTCGAAATGGGTGACGGCTGTCTTCAATGGATCATTGGGGGGGGCCTTGCCGGACGTCGAGATAGGCGTACTTCTGGCCAATGAGCTGCCCTGCAGCAGCACGGCAAACCCTTGTGGCGAGGTCATGGCATCAATCGCCGGTTTGGCTAGCATGACGGTGACTTCTCCCACGTTGCGCGCGCTCTGCGTATTGCCGGTACGGGCGAGAATGCTTTGTGCGATTTTCTGTTGCAGCTGCGGGCGCACGCTTTCGCGCAGGCTGTCGAAATCGACAAAACGCCAAAGTTCCTGAGTCTGACCGCGGGCTACCAGATCGCGGATGCTGTGGATGGCAAGGAAAGGGCCGGCAGCCACATAGCCCAACACGGCAAGTAGCAGGAGCAGGAGCGGGCTGGCCAGCAACCAGCGGGTGCGAGAAGTGAGTTTCATGTGTGCATCCTGCAAAAATGCAGACGGCCGGGCAAGCCCGGCCGTCGCCTCAACCTGTACGCCAATCAGAAACGTGCCGCGTGCGCACGAATTTCCAGCGGTGCCATCCGGCTTTGGTCATGCAACTCCAACTGCTGCAGTTCATACGGTGCGCCATAGCCGCTGGGCAGATGCGCTTTGGAGAATGGAAGTTGCAGCGTGTGCTGGCCGGGCTGCATCCATGCCGCCGCATGGGCCTCACTCACTGCCCGTAGCTGGCCATCGGGTGCAGTTGCGTACAAGGTGCCCCTGGCTTCGTAACGCCCTGCAGATGCCGCTTGCACCGGCAGGCTGACGTGCAAGTCCGCAGACTGGGCAACGCTGCCATTGAAGCGTGCGGTCGGTTGGCCTACCGCAAATGCGGTGCGCACATCGCGCGGGGTGTCGCCCAGCATGCCGAACACTTGCAGCTCCCAAAGCCCCGCCACACGGTTGTTGCGCAGTGCTGGTGTGAATATCGCTTCCAAGCTGCCATCGGTGGCACGCTGCACCTTGACGGGCGCATTGCTGCCATCAGGTGCTACCAGCAAGGCCTGCGCCTGCAAGGGCAGAGCCTGTGCAGCACGACTGGCGACAATGCTTACGCGCATGGTTTGGCCGGCCAACACCGCATTTCGATTGGCTTGCGCGTTCAAGACGATATCGCTGGTCGGCTCGAACACATGCACCACGTAGTTGCCGCGGGCATTGGTGGCGCGTAGCTGGACGTGCCCGGCACCGCTGCCTGCGCCCAGCCGCAGCACTTGCGTGCCATTGCTGACCGGCATGCCGGCTTGTTGCAGGCTTTGCGCATCGGCCAGTTGTGCGATGGCAATGGAGCGACGACCGGCCGTAAACGACAGTGCATCTGCTGGCAAAGGGGCTGCGCCTTGCGCCGGGCTGATGCGAATCAGTGCGCCGGCGGTGGTCATCGGCAAGTCCACACCTTTGGCCAAGGTTGCAGCATCCACCGTTTGCCAATATTCACGACTATCGGCGGCCAGTGGCGCTGGCTGTGTCAATGCAGCAGTGGGATCCAAGGCCCAGGCAAAAGTCACCGGCTTACGCTCGATGACGCCTTTCGGTGCCGGCTGGGTACTCAACAGGGTGGGAACTTGGTCGCTGGTGGTTGCTGGCAGCAAGCGTTGCGCGGCGTGGGCGGCTTGGGCCATGCCCAGTACGAGGACGCAGGACAGGCCAAGGCGAGAGATATTCAAGGTGTGCATGGTGGTCTGGCCTCACTTCATGTCGTTGCGCAGGACGGTGTCGAGGCCAAAGCAGGCGCGCCGGCTTTGGTTATGGCTCAGCGGCTCTTGGCCTGCCATCTTCGATTTGTCCTTGAACCAGACCGCGCCGGCGGCCGATTGGCTGCTGCAATTGAGGAAGCCATCGGAACAGCTATCCAGCCACCATTGCGTGGTTTCCAAACCTAGGTTTTCCGCATATCCGCCGCAGTAGCTATCGCTATCCCATACGGCAGTTTCCACGTCGGTACCGACGACTGCGCGGAACAGCTTGGGCAGTGATGGCCGTCCGGAGGTGCCATACAGGTTGTTGGCGTTGTAGCTGGCCATCCAGCTGACTTGTTGTTGGCGTACCGCATCCGACTTATAGCCCAATAGCCAGCCCAGTGAAGTTTCAAATACATTGCCGTTCAGCACGGCATCGGCCAACGGCGTACCGGCAGAGGAGGGTGCCAATGCGTCTACCCGCACGATCTTGTTGATGATGTTGGGGTAGCGACTGTCATAGGTTGGGTTGGACATCACCCAGCGCATGACGTTGCCGCCATTGGAATGGGTGATGATGATCAGGCGGGTGATGCTTTTGCTTTGAATGAAATTGGTGAGCTGGTCGGCCAGGCACCCCGCAGCACGGCTATCCCACATGTATTGATTGAAATCGCAGTTGACCACCACGTAATTGGATGGATTGGCCAAGCCGCCGCGGACATTATTGACCATGGCGGGTTGCCAATAGTCTTGATAGGCATTGGTTTGCTTGCCGGTGCCGTGGACAAAGGCAACGCCGGTGACATCGGCGGCATAAGCGGTGGTGGCAGTGAATGCGGCGGCGCAAGATAACAGCGCGGCCAAGGCGACTTTACGCATGGACTCTCCCCAAAGGATGCCGCGTGGCCTGCGGCGGGCTTTGTCAACAACCCCGACAGCACCCCCGTACTGTCCGGTACGGCGAGCATACGCATCGGTATGGCAAAGTCATGCCGCACTGCGGCATCGGTCACAGTTTTGAGGCTGACTGGGGATTCTCGAGGCTTACGCCAGCTCGCGGGCGCGCTGTTGGCCCCAATCTTCCAGCTGATCCAGCAGCACTTGTTTGCGGCCATCGCCCACATGGGCGGCGCGCAGTTCGCTGATTTGTGCGAAGAACTGCTCCAGTGTCAGCTCGGACTGGCCAACATCCGTCAGCAGGCGTTGGCGGCGGTAGCTGTCCCACTGTGCCTGTTCGGACGGCAGCAGGCTGTCTGGCCAGTTGCGGGCGCGATAGCGCAGCAACAACGCGGACAGGCGGGTATCGCGGAATGCGAACTGTGCTTTTGCCAGCAGTTGCGGCGGGGTGCCGCGGACTTGCGCGCACAGTTTTTTGTCGGCATCACCGATGAAGCCATCGTACAGCGCAGCATCGGCATCCACCGGCGTCGCCGCACGGTCTCGTGCGAACACCCGGCGCATTTTTTCGGCGATGGCAGGGCCGTGCATACGCAGCCGATCGGCGCGTTGCTGCACGATCTCGGGGCTGATTCCAAGGCGCGTGAAATCGCTCTGGCGCAGGTGTTCCCAGCGCACCAGTGCCGGGCATTTGTTGGTATGAATTTCTTTCAGCGCAACCCGCGTTTCACCTTCGGGCAAATCGGATTGGCGAATGTACAGACGCTCGGCGATGGCGTCGGCATCCAAGCTCAGCAGCGGTTCGGGATCGGTATCCAAATCCACGGCAATAAAGCGCGATGGAATCGACGGGTGCTGCGCCAACGGCAATACCGGCGCGGCGCACAGGCGCACTGCCGGGTAGCGCTGTGAAATATGCAGCAGTGGTGTCATCGCAATGGGGTCCAGCAAGGATGCGGCAAAGCGTTTGTCGCGCAGGCGCAGTGCGTAGTCCCAGAGTTTGGGCTGATGCCGGCGAAACAGGCGGGCAAGGCCGATCAATGCACGCACATCGCTCAGTGCTTCGTGCGCGATGCCTTCACGCAGGCCGTTGTCTTCGGCCAGATGCTCCAGTTTGAAGCTGGTGCCTTGGCCATCCTCACGCTGCCGCCACACGATGCCATCGGGGCGTAGTGCATGCATCAGGCGCAGTGCATCCAGCAAATCCCAACGCGAGTTGCCGGCGCGCCATTCGCGCTCATACGGGTCATGAAAATTGCGATACAGGCCATAGCGCACGAACTCATCATCAAAGCGCAATGAGTTGTAGCCGGCGCTGCAGGTGTCCGGGCGGCCCATGGCATCCAATATGCGAGCGAACGCAGCGGCCTCGTTGACCCCATCCCGCAATGCGGCTTGCGGAGTGATGCCGGTGATCAGCGTGGCGATCGGTGCGGGCAGCAGGTCATTGGCGGGCTGCACGAAGAAGCTGATGGGCTCGCCGATTGGCTGCAGCTGCGCGTCGGTGCGGATCGCGGCAAATTGCGCGATGCGGGTTCGGCGTGGGTCGGCACCGAAGGTTTCTAGGTCGTAAAACAGAAACGAGGCGGACATCCTTGCGCTTACCGTACTGGAGAAAACACGATAGGCACTCGAACTTCGCTGGCAACCGGTTGCCCGTTGCGGGTGGCCGGCTTGAATTGCCAGCGACGGACAGCATCCAATGCCGCGCGATCCAGGTCGCGATTGCCGCTGCCTTCGGCTACTTCAACCTTCGCCACACTGCCATCGGGTGCGACATTGGCGAGCACCTTGACGGTGCCCCCCACACCACGCCGCAACGCTGCTTGCGGATAGCGCGGAGCGGGTGAGCGTTGCGCAACAGCATCGTTGATGACAGGTGTGGATGCAGGTGGTGCAGTGGTCGGAGGAGGGGAAGCTGGCGGGTGGGGTGCCGGTGGTCTTGCAGGTGGCGGAGGTGCTACAACGGGCCCATCCTTGGGCAGACTCAGGCCGCTGGCATTGCTGCCGGGGTTGCCATCGCCACTGGCCAGATCGGGCGGCAGCGGGGCAGGCAAGGTGCTGGTCTGGCTGGCGCTGGCGTCGGTGCCATCCGCTTTATAAAAATCATAGTGGTGGCGCGATTTCAGCCACACCAGAAGAAACAGCAACAGGCCAGCGGCAAAAGCGATTGCCAGCACTTTTACTGCCTGTGGTGGCAAAAGTGGCGTGCGTGCGTTCGGGGTGGAGTCGGGTGCGGACATAGCTGCATTCTGGCATGTGCAAGGCGCAATACCGCCATCGGCGATCTGCTCAGGCGATAATAGGCATTCCCTGACCGTCCTGCCCGCGCCCATGCTTGATCCCAATTTGCTGCGTTCCAACCCTGCCGAGCTTGCCGACCGCCTGCGCACCGCGCGCGGTTTCGAGCTGGATGTGCCTGCACTGGAGGCGTTGGAGGCCAGCCGCAAGCAGATTCAGATCCGCACCCAGGAATTGCAGAACTTGCGCAATACCCGCAGCAAGCAGATCGGCATGCTCAAAGCCAAGGGCGAGGATGTGTCTGCGGTGATGGCCGAGGTGGCCGGCTTTGGTGAAGAGCTGAAGGCTTCGGAAGTGGAGCTGGAGCGCATTCGCGGCCAGATCGAAGCGATCGCGTCGGGTATCCCCAATCTGCCGGATGCATCGGTGCCTGCCGGCAGTGATGAACATGGCAATGTTGAGCAGCACCGCTGGGGCAGCCCGCGTGTGTTCGACTTTGAGGTCAAGGATCACGTGGAATTGGGCGCACGCCATGGCTGGTTGGATGGCGAAACCGCCGCCAAGTTGTCGGGTTCGCGCTTCACCGTGCTGCGTGGGCAACTGGCCCGCCTGCATCGCGCATTGGCGCAGTTCATGCTGGATCTGCACAGTGGCGAGCATGGCTACGAAGAAACCAATGTGCCGGTGATCGTCAATGCCGATTCAATGCGCGGCACTGGGCAATTGCCCAAGTTCGAGGAGGACTTGTTTTCCACCCAACTGGGCGAGCACAAGCGGTATTTGATTCCCACCAGCGAAGTGCCGCTGACCAATATCGTGCGCGACGACATCCTCGATGCCGAGCGACTGCCGCTGCGGATGACCGCGCATTCGATGTGCTTTCGCTCCGAAGCCGGCAGCGGTGGTCGCGACGTGCGCGGCATGATTCGCCAGCATCAGTTTGAGAAAGTGGAACTGGTCAGCATCAGCAAACCCGAGGAATCCGACGCCGAACACCAGCGCATGACCCTTTGCGCAGAGGCTGTGCTGGAGAAACTGGGCCTGCCGTACCGCCGCATGCTGCTGTGCA
>NZ_CALMPC010000137.1:0-1885 GCF_937872235.1 uncultured Thermomonas sp. | reverse complement strand
GCGTTCTACTACCTGCGCGTGATCAAGGTGATGTATTTCGATGAACCCGTCGGTGAGCCCGTGCTGCCGCGTGATGACCGCCTGCTGCGCCTCGTGTTTGCTGTCAATGCACTGGGGCTGTTGGTGCTGGGGATGTTCTGGAGCCCGCTGATGGCGTGGTGCCAGGCCGCGTTCACCGGTTGATTCAAGCCTGGCGGGCAGCTTCAGCGGTTGCACTTTGCATGGACGGCGGCTAAGGTGACGGCTGCCGTTCATTGGATGAACACCTGCTCGCATGTCGTCGCCTGCCGATGAACTCGACATCGCCATCCTGCGCCAGCTTGCCGACACGCCGCAGGCCAGCCAGCGTGATTTGGCGCGCCGCGCCGGGGTGTCGTTGGGCAGCCTCAACTATGCCCTGCGCGCCTTGATCGACAAGGGTTGGGTCAAGGTCGGCAATTTTGGCCGCAACCCCAACAAGCTGGGGTACGCCTATCTGCTGACACCGCATGGATTGGACGCCAAGGCGCGGCTCACCCGTGCGTTCCTGGCGCGCAAATTGCGCGAATACGACAACCTGCATCTGGAAATCCAGCGTCTGCAAGCCGAAATCGAAACCGAAGCCGAAGCCGCAACCGGGCAGGGCAGTGCCAGCCACGGGGGCAGCGCCGAATGACCGCGCCGGTCGCCGTGCAACGCAATCAAACCGCCCATTGGTATTGCGTGCATACCAAGCCGCGTGCGGAAGCACAGGCGTTGGAGCATTTGCAGCGGCAGGCGTTTGAATGCCTGCTGCCGCGCATCCAGCACAGCGTGCTGCGTGGCGGCCGCCGCCAGCGCGTGGTGGAGCCGCTGTTTCCGCGGTACTTGTTTTTGCGCGCCAACCCGGAACAGCAAAGCCTGGCGGCAGTGCGTTCCACGCGTGGCGCACTGGGCCTGGTGCGGTTTGCCAATCTGCCCGGCATCGTGCCGCAAAGCTTGATCGACGGCCTGCACCGCGATACCGATGCGCAAGGTGTCATCGTGCAAGCCGACGCCCACCCGCAACCGGGTGATGCGGTGACCGTCATTGCCGGTGCATTGGCGGGTCTGCGCGGCGTGTATTGGCAGATGCGTGGCGACCAGCGCGCCGAGGTATTGCTGCAACTGCTGGGCGGCGCGCAACGCGTGCTGCTGGCGCAGGAAAGTTTGCAAAAAGCAGGGCCTGCCCAGCTGTCATAAACGGCCGGCTTCGCACAATCCATGCCCCACGGCCCGACGGACACGCCGATGCAACCGTAGGGCGGTAGCGTGCCAAACACGGGATCAACCTTTCGATGATGACACTTTCCAACACCCGCATCGCCCTGATCGGCCTTGGCTACGTTGGCCTGCCGCTGGCGGTGGAATTTGGCAAACGCTATCCCACCGTGGGCTTCGATATTCGTGCCGCCCGTGTCGAAGAACTGCGGCGCGGCCACGACAGCACGCTGGAAGTGGAGCCCGACTTGCTGGCCCAGGCCACGCAGCTCGATTTCACCCATCAACTGGCCGACATTGCCCAGTGCACTGTCTATATCGTCACCGTGCCCACCCCGATCGATGCCGCCAAGCGTCCCGACCTGACCCCGCTGGTCAAGGCCTCCGAAGCCATCGGCAGCATCCTCAAGCGCGGCGACACCGTGATCTACGAATCCACCGTGTATCCCGGCTGCACCGAGGAAGTCTGCGTGCCCATCCTGGAGCGCGTCTCCGGCCTGCGCTTCAATGTCGATTTCTGCGTCGGCTACAGCCCCGAACGCATCAACCCCGGCGACAAGGCCCACCGCGTCACCAATATCCTCAAGGTCACCTCCGGCTCCACCCCGGCAACCGCCGACTTTGTCGATGCCCTCTACGCCAGCATCATCACCGCCGGCACCCACAA
>NZ_CALMPC010000136.1:0-11681 GCF_937872235.1 uncultured Thermomonas sp. | reverse complement strand
AGCCCGTGCGAGTCACTGCTGCAGCAACCAACCTGATGCGCGGCTCAGACGTTGAAACGGAAGTGCAACACATCGCCTTCCTGGACGCGATATTCCTTGCCTTCCAAACGCAACCGGCCCACATCACGTGCGCCGGCTTCGCCGCGGTATTTGATGAAATCGTCATAGCCAATCGTTTCGGCGCGAATGAAGCCTTTCTCGAAATCGGTATGGATGACTGCTGCGGCCTGCGGCGCCGTGGAACCGGCCTTGACCGTCCACGCGCGCACTTCCTTCACACCCGCGGTGAAGTAGGTCTGCAAGCCCAACAATTCGTAAGCAGCCCGAATCACGCGGTTCAAGCCAGGCTCTTCCAGCCCCAAATCGGTCAGGAAGGCATCGCGGTCGACATCGTCGAGCTGGCTCAACTCTTCTTCGATGGCGGCACACACCGGCACCACTTTTGCGCCTTCGGTCTGCGCACGTGCGCGCACAGCATCCAGATGCGGGTTGTTTTCGAACCCATCTTCCATCACGTTGGCCACGTACATCACCGGCTTCATGGTGAGCAGGAACAACTCGCGAATGGCCAGCTTTTCCTCGTCGTCCAGCGCCACTGTGCGGGCGGCCTTGCCCTCATCCAGTGCGGCGCGCAGTTTGCCCAGCACCGCGATCTTGGCTTTGGCGTCCTTGTCGCCCCCCTTGGCCACGCGCTCATAGCGGTTGATGGCCTTATCGACCGATTCCAGATCGGCCAGCGCCAATTCGGTGTCGATGGTGTCGATGTCGGCCAGCGGATCGACCTTGTTGTTGACGTGAATCACGTCATCGTTATCGAAACAACGCACCACATGCGTAATCGCATCCACTTCACGGATGTGCGCCAGGAACTTGTTGCCAAGACCTTCGCCGCTGGCTGCGCCGGCCACAAGGCCTGCGATGTCGACAAATTCCACTGCGGTGGGGATGCACTTCTGCGGTTTGACGATCTCGGCCAATGCGGCAAGGCGCGGATCCGGTACCGGCACCACGCCCACGTTCGGCTCGATCGTGCAGAACGGGAAATTGGCAGCCGCAATCCCGGCCTTGGTCAGCGCGTTGAACAGGGTGGACTTGCCGACGTTGGGCAGACCGACGATGCCGCATTTGATACCCATGATGCGTATTGCTCCGTTGCCACGCCGGCAGCAAGCCGGCGCGATGATGAAATTTAAGGCGTGCGCGGCGTATGCAGCCGCGTCATCGCATCTGCAAAACTACCTGACACCACTTGTGGCAGTACGTCGGCTGCATCGCCAATGGCGCGCAGGATCATCGCCTCATCGGCGGCGCCCGGACGCCCCAGTACCCACGGTGTCACATGATCTTTGTGCCCAGGATGGCCAATGCCGATCCGCAGGCGGTGGAACTTGCCGTGCCCGAGCAGCCGGATGGTGTCGCGCAGGCCGTTTTGCCCGCCATGGCCACCATCGAACTTGAGCCGCGCCGTACCCGGCGGCAGGTCCAGCTCATCGTGCACCACCAGCATCTCTTCCGGCTCGATCTTCCAGTAGCGCAATGCTGCAGTGATCGACTTGCCGCTGGCATTCATGAACGTTGCCGGCCGCAGCAGCCAGACCGTTTGCCCGCCAATACTGATTTTGGCAGTCTCGCCAAACAGCTTGCTCTCCAGCCCAAAGCGCAGGCCAGCACCCAATGCCAGCGCGTCAATAAACCAGAACCCGGCGTTGTGCCGGGTTCGGGTGTATTCGGCACCGGGATTACCCAGCCCGACGATGAGACGAATCCCTGCCATGACAGGTGAATCGATCCTTCCCATCCTGCCCGCGACTGCAAGCAGGATGAGCGGGAACGATTACTTGGCGTCCTTCTTGGACGCCTTGGTGGCCGGCACTTCGGCGGTAGCCGGTGCCGCGCTGTCCACGGCTTCTTCCTTGCCGTGCTTGGCCACAACCACGGCCACGTCGTGCTCCTTGCCCAACTTCAGCGCCGGCAATTCCACACCGGCCGGCAGCGTCAGGTCGGACAAATGCACCACGCCGCCCACGGCCAGGTTGGCCAGATCCACTTCAAGGGCGCTGGGCAGATCCTTCGGCAAGCAGCTGATTTCCACTTCGGTCAGCTCGTGCATGATGACCACGCCACCGGTCTTGCCGGCCGGCGAGCTGTCCTGGTTCAGGAAGTGCAACTGCACCTTGGTGCGCAGGGCCTGGTTGGCGTCCACGCGCTGGAAATCCAGATGCATGATCAGCTGCTTGTACGGGTGGCGCTGCATATCACGCAGCAGCACTTGCTCGACCTTGCCATCGATGTCGAGGTTCAGCAACGACGAGTAGAACCACTCGTGCTGGCTGGCCAGCCAAATGGCTTCGTGCTCGATCTGGATGGATTGCGGGGCGGCGCTGCCGCCGTAGACGATGGCCGGCAGCTGAGCGGCATGACGCAGGCGGCGGCTCGCACCCTTCCCCTCGGCATTGCGGCTCGCGGCCTTGATGGTGTGTTCAGACATGATGATGACTCACTTTTATTGCAATGAAGCCGCCTCGCGGCGGCGATAACACTCATCCGCGACCAGATGAGTGGGGTGCGCTGCCGGCAAACCGGCAACGCGGGATTCCAAGGCCGCAACGTCAGTCGACGTAGAGCGAGCTGACAGATTCACCGAAGGTCATGCGGCGAATGGTTTCGGCCAGCAATTCGGCCACGCTGAGCTGCCGCACCTTGCCACAGGCTTTGGCCGCCGGCGACAACGGGATGGTGTCGGTGACCACCAACTCATCCAGCAAGGACTTGTTCAAGTTGTCGATGGCTGCACCCGACAGCACGGGATGCACGCAGTACGCCACCACCTTCAATGCGCCGCGCTCTTTCAGCGCGTTGGCGGCGGCGCACAGGGTGCCAGCGGTATCCACGATGTCATCCACCAGCACGCAGGTTTTGCCCGCAACATCACCGATGATGTTCATCACGGTGGCCACATTGGCCTTCGGGCGACGCTTGTCGATGATGGCCAGTTCCGCATCGTCGAGGCGCTTGGCAATCGCGCGCGCGCGCACCACACCGCCCACGTCGGGCGACACCACAATCACGTTGTCGGTGCCATGCGTGCGCCAGATATCGGCCAGCAGCAACGGCGAGGCATAGACATTGTCCACCGGCACATCGAAGAACCCTTGGATCTGATCGGCATGCAAATCCACGGTGAGCACGCGGTCGGTATCCACCGCGCTGAACATTTTGGCCGCCACTTTGGCGGTAATCGGCACACGCGCCGAGCGCGGGCGACGGTCTTGGCGGGCATAGCCGAAATACGGCACCACCGCCGTCACGCTGGCCGCCGAGGCGCGCTTGAGTGCATCGATCAGCACCAGCAATTCCATGAAATTTTCAGCCGACGGCGCATTGGTAGGCTGGATCACGTACACCTCTTGCCGGCGCACGCTTTCTTCAATCTCGACTTGCACTTCGCCATCGGAAAAACGGCTGATGAGCGCCTTGCCCGGCCGCACGCCCAACTCGCGGCAGACAGCATCGGCCAGCGGACGATTGGCATTCCCGGAGAAAACCAAAAAATTCGAGTCGTCTTGCATGTCGATGGCCGAATGGAGAACTGGATGAGATGGCAGGGGCGGAAGGATTCGAACCTACGCATGCCAGGATCAAAACCTGGTGCCTTAACCGCTTGGCGACGCCCCTAGCGAAATTGCTCCACTGCATCCAGCAGTGGCGACCTGTCTGCACCGCGCACAAGCCACGCATGCAGGCTTGATGGCAACGCGGCAAGTGCAGCTTCAGCGGCTTCGCGGGTGGCGAATTCGACAAAACATGCACTGCCCGAGCCGGTCAAGCGCGGCGTGCCGATGCTGGAAAGCGCCGCAAACATGGCCTCAATGGCGGGTTCACAGCGGCGCAGCACTGGCTCGAACGCGTTATCGAGCACGTTCCCTGACAGGAAGCCCGCTATTGTCGCGGGTCTGGCGTCTCGCGTCAAATCCGGTGATTGAAAAAGGCTGGCGGTGGCGGCATGCACCCCCGGATTGACCAACACATACCACGCAGGCGGCAGCGACATGGCGGTGAGCTGTTCCCCCACACCTTCGGCCCACGCATTGTGTCCGCGCACAAACACCGGCACATCGGCACCCAGCGCAAGGCCCAATTCGGCCAGCCGATCCACGCCAAGATGAAGCTGCCACAGCTGATTCAGCGCCACCAACACGGTCGCTGCATCGGACGAACCACCCCCGAAGCCGCCGCCCATCGGAATGCATTTTTCGATGCCGATATGCGCACCTTGCGCGCATTTAGCCGATGATTGCAAGTATTTTGCGGCACGAATCAGGAGATCGTCTGCCTCAGTCACCCCATCTGCACCCGGTCCAACGCGGCGGATAATGCCGTCGTTGCGCGCCCGCAGATACACCGTATCGCCCCATTCCAGGAGGCGGAATACGGTTTGCAAGTCGTGATAACCGTCATCACGGCGACCGGTGATGCGCAAGAACAAGTTCAGCTTGGCCGGGGCCGGCCAGGCACTCCATCCAGCATCCGCTGCAAACCCAGTCACTCCAGCCCCCAACGATCAATCGCAAGCTTCACCCGGCTCTTGCCACGCTGGGCGTCGATACGTGAAGGCATCTGCAAACCGCTGAATGGGTCGAGCTGCCAACGGCTGTACTCAATTTTCCAGCCACCCTGCTCGATCTGCCGTGGCAACAACTGCCCATCGAAGTGGATTTGCGCCGCCCCCAAACCGAACTCACTGGCGGCTACCGCACGCATCCAGCAACCTAGTGCCTGTATCGGGATATCCCAACCAGTGGCCGTGCGCAGCAAAGTCGCGGCATCCGCGCCATGTTGCGATCCCTGCGGCATGCCTTGCAGCTGCGCGCCTTGCGTATCGGACTGCAATACCCAAGTTTGCGCGGTGATGGGCGCGGTCAGTTGCAGCTGCAAACGACCCTCGCCTTGCGTCCATTCAAAACGCGCAGCACCCGCGTCCTTGCCGTTGCTGATCGCCATCCGACCCGCCATCGCCCAACCCGGCTGCAGGCAATCCCCCGACGCCAGGCCCAAGGCTTGCGTGCGTTGCTGTTGCGCGGCCCGCGCATCCACAACATCCGGCGCAGCGCGAGGCGATGTTGTGTGCGGCAGGGTCTGGCAACCGCCCAGCAAAACCATCAGCAGGACACCCCCGACACACCCTCTCACGCACCCACCTCGCGCAATGCACGTTGCAGCGCACGGTTGTCCGGCTCCAGCTTGCGTGCCTCATCGAAATACTTGCGCGCCTCGTCTTTCTGCCCAAGCACCCACAACACTTGCCCAAGATGGCTGGCGATATCGGGGTCTTTCTGCTGCGTATAGGCACGCCTCAAATAGTCCAGCGCTTCACGCGACTTGCCCAGCTTGAACAGCACCCAGCCGTAGCTGTCGATGATGGCGGCATTACCGGGGTCGGCCACGCGTGCGCGGTCGATCAACTCCAGGGCCTCGCGATAGCGCTGGGTGCGGTCGGCCAAGGTGTAGCCCAGCGCATTGAGCGCCGCCACATTGTCCGGCGCGATCACCAACACACGGCGCAGGTCGGCCTCGGCTTTGTCGATCTGGTCTTGCCGCTCCCACATCAGTGCACGCGCGTACAGCAGCTCCAGATTGTCCGGAAACGCCGCAAGGCCCCGCGCAAAGGCATCGCGCTCGGCGCTGGCATCCTTGTCTTTTAGGCGTAGCTCGGCTTCCAGCAGATAACCATCGCGACGATCGTCGTCACGCAACCCGGCATCGGCCTGAATGGCATGCAGTGCATCAAATGCCTGCTGAGGGCGCTGCATCGCATGCAACACATTGGCCGTGCGCATGCGCGCCACACCCTGCGCCTGTTGTCCCGGCACATTGGCGTACCAACGCAGTGCGTCGTCGTAGTGCTCCAGCGATTCGGCCAGCTGCCCCAGCAGCAATCGGCGCGACGGGCTGGGCTCGGTGGCCCCTTGCTTCACTTCGGCGTACAACGCAGCCAGCCCGGCCTTGTCCTTGGCCGTATCCAACAACGCCGCACGCTGCGCGTAGCTGGCGTCGTCTTGTGCACCCTGTGCCAGCACTTGAGCAGCTTTGCCAGGCTCGCCCAACGCCGCAAACTCACCTGCCAGCGCCCAGCGCAACGGCGAGGATTGCTGCGCAGCAGGCTCCAACCCGGCCAGCACTTCACGCGCCTGTTCGGTTTTGCCGGCTTCGCGCAGCAGTTGGGCGCGCAACAGCGCCACCTTGGGCTCCGCCGGGAATCGCGTCACTACCTGCCCGATGATGGCATCCACCAATTTGGGCTGTTCCAGCCGTTGTGCCAGGCCGCCAAAACTCAGCCATGCTTGCAGGTCATTGGGCAAACTCCCCTGTCGAATGATGTCGTTCAGCATCGTGACGACCAACGCCGGCTGCTTACCCACTGCACCAGTCAGCGCGGTCAAGCCGGCGCGCCAACCCTTCGGCTCTGCCATGAGGGCCGCCAATTCGCGCTGTGCTTGCCGCTTTTGCCCGGCGCGCAGGGCCAAGCTGGTGGCTACCATGCGCTCGGACTGACTGCGTCCGGGCGCCAATGCGTACCAAAGCTGCAACGCTTGGCCAGCCAGCGCATCTTGGTCAGCCAACAGCGCAATGCGGGTAGCGCGCTCGGCCAGGACCGGGTCCTGCACCGCCTTGGCGGCATCCAGATAATGCCGCGCCGCTTCCGGCAAATGACCGCTTTGCAGGGCGAATTCACCCGCCAAACTGGCCTCCAGCGGATCCACCTTCGCCAATGGCTGCGCCGGCTTGCCGGCCAGCGCCGCTGCCGAGCAAGTCAACAACAGCAGCAGTAAAGACACACGCAAACCACAGCAATACAGGTTGGACATGAAGGCGGCCGGTACAATGGCGGGTCGGGCCCGCAGCTTAACGCAGCCGCCTGAACAAATTCGCCAACTCCCTGTCGTGGTCCACAGCATTCCCGCTTATGAGCTTGTACGTCCTTGGCATCAACCACCAAACCGCGCCGGTTGCCCTGCGTGAAAAGGTGGCGTTTGCCAGCGAATCACTGGCCCCGGCACTGGCGTCGCTGCGCGGCTTGGCGGATGTGCACGAAGCCGTGTTGTTATCCACCTGCAACCGCACCGAGCTGTATGCCCATACCGACGGTGATGGGCAGGTCCTGGCCGACTGGCTGGCGGCACATCCGGATGCCGGCAACGATGTGCATGCGTATCTGTACCGGCACCGCGATGCCGATGCGGTGCGTCACTTGTTCCGGGTAGCCAGTGGTCTGGATTCGCTGGTACTGGGCGAGCCGCAGATCCTGGGCCAAGTGAAACAGGCATGGGCCGCCTCGCGTGAGGCGGGCGCGCTGGGCGGGCAGTTGGACCGGTTGTTTCAGCAGGCCTTTGCCACCGCCAAGCGCGCCCGTACCGATACCCGCATCGGTGCCAACCCGGTGTCGGTGGCGTCGATCGCAGTACGCTTGGCACAAGAAAATTTCGCGCGGCTGGATCAATCCAGCGTGCTGCTGATTGGCGCCGGCGAAACCATCGAACTGGCGGCACGCCATCTGACAGATGCCAAGGTGCAGCGGCTATTGATCGCCAACCGCACCTTGGCGCATGCGCAAGAATTGGCCAGCCGCCACGGCGGTATTGCCTTGCCACTGAATGAGATGGACAAGCACTTGGCCGAAGCCGACGTGGTGATTTCCGCCACCGCCGCGCGCACCCCGATCCTGCACCGGCAGCAGGTGGAACATGCGCTGCGGCAGCGCAAACACCGGCCGATGTTGCTATTGGATTTGGCGGTGCCGCGCGATATCGCCAGCGATGTGTCGGGCCTGCGCGATGTGTTTTTGTACACCGTCGATGATCTGGAACGCTCGATCGAAGACAACCGCCGCAGCCGCCGCGAAGCCGCAGAACAAGCCGAAGCCATCATCGAATTGCAAACCGCCCGCTTCATTGAGCAATGGCGCGCCAGCAGCCAGCAACAACCGTTGCTGCAATTGCGGGCGCATGGCGAAAACGCACGCAACGACGCACTGGCCAAAGCCAAGCAACAACTGGCCGCCGGCCTGCCTGCCGAGCAAGCACTGGAATTATTGGCGCACACCTTGACCAATCGCCTGCTGCACGCACCCACCGTGGCCCTGCGCGACGCCGCCCGCAGCGGCGATGCCGAGCTCAGCCGCGCGGTGGAAAAATTATTCCCTGGCTCCGACACCGGCAGCCGCGACGCATGACCCCTGCCCTGCGCCGCAAACTGGAAGCGCTGCTGGAGCGGCGCGAGGAAGTAGAACGTTTATTGGCCGACCCGGCCGTGGCCGCCGAGCAAACGCGTTTTCGCAATCTTTCGCGTGAATTTGCCAGCTTGCAGCCGGTTGCCGATGCCTTGGCCGCCGAGGCGCAAGCGCGTGCCGACCTGGCCGCAGCGCTTGCACTGCGTGATGACCCTGAACTGCGCGAATTGGCTGCCGATGAAATCGACACCGCCAACACCCGCCTGCAGCAACTGGAAGGCGAGCTACTGGCGCAATTGATTCCGAAAGATGCGCGCGACGATGGCGGTTTGTATTTGGAGGTCCGCGCCGGCATTGGCGGTGATGAAGCGGCGATTTTCGCCGGCGACTTGTTCCGCATGTACACCCGCTATGCCGAAACCCAAGGCTGGCGGGTCGAGGTGGAATCAGCCAACCCCGGCGAACACGGCGGCTACAAGGAAATCGTGGCGCGGGTGGAAGGCGCGGGTGCGTATGCCAAATTGAAATACGAATCCGGCACCCACCGCGTGCAGCGCGTGCCGGCCACCGAATCGCAAGGCCGCATCCACACCTCCGCCGCCACGGTAGCCATCATTGCGCTGGAGGCCGGCGAGGACAGCACCATGGTGATCAACCCTGCGGATTTGAAGGTGGACACCTTCCGTTCGTCCGGTGCCGGCGGGCAGCACGTCAACAAAACCGAGTCGGCCATTCGCATCACCCACGTCCCCACCGGCGTGGTGGTGGAATCGCAAACCGAGCGCAGCCAGCACGCCAACCGCGACAAAGCGATGAAACGCCTGCAGGCAATGCTGGTGGAAGCCGAGATCGAAAAACGCACCGCCGCCACCGCGGCCGAGCGCAAATTGCAGGTCGGCAGTGGCGACCGTAGCCAGCGCATCCGCACTTACAACTTCCCGCAGGGGCGCATCACCGACCACCGCGTGGAAGGCCTCACCCTGTATGACCTGCCCGCGATCATCGAAGGTGCGCTGGAGCCGCTGATCCTTCGCTTGCAGCAAGAACAGCAAGCCGAAGCACTGGCGCAGCTGGCCCGCGAAGCCTGATCGCCCCCCACGCCGAGCATAACCATGACAACGACCACCATTACCCGCGCAGGCCCGGCCGATCTGGATGCCCTCGCCACCTTGTTTGATACCTACCGCCAGTTCTATGGTCAACCCAGCGATGTGGAGCGTGGCCGCAAATGGCTGCGCGAACGCCTGCGCTTTGGCGAGTCGATGGTGCTGTTGGCACGCCGCGGCAACGCGCTGGTGGGCTTCGCCCAGCTCTACCCGATGTTTTCCTCGGTGCGCACGGCGAAGACGTGGATTTTGAATGATTTGTATGTGGATGCCAGTGCGCGCCGCAAGGGTATCGCCCGGCAATTGCTGCAAGCCGCCGCCGACTTTGCCAAAACCGACGGTGCCACCGGGATTGCACTGGAAACCGCCAGCGACAATGCCGCCGCACGCGCCCTGTACCGCGCCGCCGGTTGGCGCGAAGATGCCACCCAGTGGTACTCGCTGAGCTTTGAGCCGGGCCTGCATTGAGGCATCCCTAGCCCGCGTGCACAGCGGCACGCAGCGATCTACACTCGATCATCCCCGGCCGTACAAGGATTCTCCGGATGTCGATCGACGCCACCCTGCGACTGCTCAGCAAAGCCAGCGGCATTACCGTCACCGACCTTGCTACCACTATTCCTCGGGCCGGCATCAGTACGGTCAATGCGTGGCTGAAAGGCGACAAGATTCCGGGCAAGGAACAAATCGACGCATTGGCACGCACCTTCGGCGTCCCCGCCGGCGCGTTGCTGGCGGAGATCGCCACCACGTTGGATCCTGCGCGCAGCAAGGGCGAGCACGCGCTGCTGGCCGCCTATCGCAGCCTCAATACGCGCCAACAAGGTGCGCTGCTGGAAGTGGCGCGCAGCATGCAGCCGGCACCGCCAGCCACACCACGGCGCAAGCCAGCCACACCGCGGCGCAAGCAAGCATGAGCAAGCTCAAACGCGAGCAGTATCAAGCCCTGCTGGAGCCCATGCAGGTGGAATTGGCGAATGCGGCGCGCTGGCTGCAACACACCGGCAGACGATTGGTGGTGGTGTTTGAAGGCCGCGATACCGCCGGCAAGGGGGGGGCCATCCAGGCCATCCACGAGCACATCAACCCGCGCCAATGCCGCGTGGTCGCACTGCCCAAACCCAGCGAACGCGAGGCCGGGCAGTGGTATTTCCAGCGCTATGTGGAGCAACTCCCGGCCGCAGGTGAGATCGTCCTGTTTGACCGCAGTTGGTACAACCGCGCCGGGGTGGAAAAGGTGATGGGGTTTGCCAGCGACACGCAGGTGACCGCGTTCCTGAAAGCCGCGCCACTGTTTGAAAAGCAGTTGGTCGATGACGGCATCCTGTTGTTCAAATACTGGCTGTGCTGCGATCAGGAAAAACAGGAAAAACGTTTCACTGACCGCCTGCATGATCCGCTCAAAGGTTGGAAGTTATCGCCGATCGACTTGGAAGCGCGCAGCCGCTACCGCGCCTACACCGAGGCGCGTGAGGCGATGCTGGATGCCACGCATACCCGCCACGCGCCGTGGACGCTGGTGGATTTCAACGATCAGAAACTGGGCCGGCTCAGCCTGATTCGCGACCTGCTGGATCGCCTGCCCGACACCCGCATCGATGCCCCTGCCATCACCTTTCCGCCGCTGGCCAGCCACCCTGCGCGCGAACACTACGGCGCGCTGGAGCCGATCCCTGCGTTCAAGGTTTGACGGCAGCCACAGGCATGGCGGCGACTGGCGGCCACGGCAAACCCACTTGCTTGGCCAACGCGGCATAACGCGGGTCGTTGCGATAGCGCAGCAACAAGGCGTCGTACAGCAGCGCCTGCATGCCCGGATCACGCGCTTGCCATGCGCGCGCCAACCATTCGAACATTGCATCCGGTTCGCCGCGCACCGCATACACCTGCGCAATCTGGAACGCCCAGCCTTCGGCATGGTCGTGGATGCACGCCTGCAGCCGCGTATCGGCATCGGCACGGTTGCTGCCAATTTGTGCCGCCAGCGCCAAGGCGAAATCTTGCCACGGGCCGGCAGGTTCGGCTTCGGCGGCTTTCTGTGCCGCCGCAAAGTCACGCCGCTGCACTTCGATGATGGCCAGCAGATGGTGGTTATAGATGGCGCGCGGCTCCAGCTCGACCGCCTTGCCGATGGCTTGTTTGGCCTCGTCCAAACGCCCCAGTGGCATTAAATAGGCCACTAGCCAGCGGTACCAGTTGGCATTCCGTGGATCCAGCTTCAGCGCCCTACGGGTTAGCTCCACCGCCTGCGTCAAATCGCCCTGGCTGGCACGTGCCACCCCAAGTTGATACAGCGCGTCGCCATCTTCCGGTGCCAGCGCCACCGCTTTGCGCAACTCGGCCTCGCC
>NZ_CALMPC010000135.1:0-56948 GCF_937872235.1 uncultured Thermomonas sp. | reverse complement strand
GCGCACGCCCACGATGGCCTGCCACTGCGGCGAGAATTCAATTTGATCTTGCAGATACAGCGCCGCGGTTTTGGCGATGCCGTGGTTGTCGGCATCGGTAGCACTTTGGCTGAAGGTTGCCGGCACATTGACGTTGGGGTTGGATAGCGGAACGCTATTCGCGCCCGGTGCAAAGTATGCGGTGGTGCGGTAGTTATCCGTAGCCTGGCGTGCCAGCTCCACACCGGCAAGGACGGTGTGATGGAGCGCACCGGACGCCACTTTCCACACCAGATCCGTTTGGTTGAACAGGTTGCGGCGCGAGCTGTCACTGCGATAACCGGCCAGCGTCACCCGTGTGCCGCTGGCATCCACGCTGCTTGGGAAAATGTTTTGGTAGTACTTGTCGTAATTGGCCAGGCGCAGGTGGTTGCGCAGGTTGAGGTTGTCGCTGAATGCGTGGTCGAGGATGGCGTCGAACGCCGCCACATCGGCTTCGGTGCGGCTGAGTTTTGGGTTGCCGAAGAACGTGGATGGGGGGGTGTTGACCGGGCGGCCATTGAACGATGGGATGCCGCGGTCAGCGGTGCGGTCATCGTGAAACTTTTCAAACGACAGTTGCAGGCGTGTGGCCGCACCGAAGCCAATGCTGAAACTGGGGTTGATGCCGTAGCGCTTCAAATACGCATCGTCACGGAAGCTGTCCGAATGTTCATGCACGGCTGTCACACGGAAGCCCGCCGACTCGCCAAAGCCAATGCCGTAATCCAGGGTGCCACGCCGGCGCAGGCCGGAGCCCAATTGCAAGGTGCCGCTGCCATGGTTCATGCCATCGGCCAATTTGGTGATGCGGTTGATCACGCCGCCGCTGCCGCCACGGCCAAAGATCATCGCGTTGGCGCCTTTCAGTGCTTCGGCGCGCTCCAGGTTGTAGGTATCGCGGTAGTAAGCGATGTCATCACGGATGCCATCCACATAGAAATCGGCATTGCTGCTGTTGCCACGCATCACCGCTTGGTCGCGGTTGCCTTCGCCCTGTGAGGTGCCCACGCCGGGGATGTAGCGGAAGGTATCGGACAGGGTGGTGATGGCCTGGTCGGCCACCAGTTTGTCGGTAATCACGGTGACGGCTTGCGGCACATTGATCAGCGGGGTGTCGGTCTTGGTGGCACTGCGCGTTTGCCGCACCTGATAGTCCGGCAGGTAGCGTTGGCCGACCACGATCACCGTATCCACATTCTTCGTGGGGTCGCGCTTGGCGTCCTCTTCGCTGGCGTCACCGGCAAAGGCGTGGGCACTCAGGATCAGGCCGATGGCCAAGGTCAGTGGGGTGCGAAGCGGACGAAAAGCAGCAGAACAGGAAGGCGACATGGGGTCTCATGGGCATGTTGCAGCGCAAAACGCGCCGAAGTTGCGCATGCTAACGAGAATGATTCGCAAATGCAATAAGAAGGGTGGACAAAGCAAATCAGCGATCGTCACGCACCAGCACTTGGCCGTTTTCGACCTTGACCGGGAACTTCGCCACTGGCTCATAGGCGGGCGCGCACAGTGCTTTGCCATCGCGAACATCGAACTTTGCGCCATGCAGCACGCATTCCACTTCGCCGCTGCCGGCGTCGAAATGGCCGGCCGACAGCTCGAAATCCTCATGTGTGCACTGGTCTTCCAGCGCGTACAGCATGCCATCCAGATTGAACACGGCGATGGGTGTCCCGGTGATGTCATCGAATGCCACTTTCATTTCGCCGGGCAGCAGCTCGGCAGTGGTGCAGACGAAGGTCCAAATGTCGCTCATGCAGTGGTTTCCACGGGCAGCGAGGTTTCAAGCAAGGATTTTTCGAGGACTTCAAAGCGCAGGTCGTCCCGCTTGGGATGACCGAAGCGTGCATCGCCATATGGAAAAGGCTTGAATACGCCAGTACGGTGGTAGCCGCGGCGCTGGTAAAACGCGATCAGTGCATCGCGCACGTCAATCACCGTCATGCGCATGACGGGGAGTTGCCAGTCCTGTTGGACGATGCGCTCGCATTCGGCCAACAGGCGCTTGCCAATGCCGCCGCCTTGCAAGGTGGGGGCGACCGCAAACATGCCAAAGTAGCCTGCGCCGTCATCCTCGGCCACATGTGCGCAGGCAAGCAGGTTGCCGGCCTGTTCCAACACCACGATCTTGCTGCGTGCTCGCTCAAGGTCATGCCGCAAGACGGCAGGGTCGATGCGCTCGCCTTCCAGCAGATCGGCTTCGGTAGTCCAGCCGGCGCGACTGGCATCGCCGCGATAGGCGGAGGTCACCAGCGCAACCAGTGCGGGGATGTCATGCAAGGTGGCGAAGCGCAAATCTGCAGAGTTCGTGGCATCCATCCGCGTATGCTAGCGCGTGGGTCATTCTTGCGGTGGGAACTCGGCCTCGGGAAGCGCAAAAAATACCCAGAACGGAATATGCCGTTGTTGCCAATCCAGTACGGCGGTATCAAGGATGTCCAGCAAGATGTCGAAGCTGGCTTCGTCGGCATCACGCAGGTCTTCGGTATGCGACAGCAGCACACTGTAGCCGCCCGCAGCCGGCAGCCAGGACAGGTCACGCAACTGGTCGGACAGGGCATCCCAATTGCGGCCTTGATCGGCGGGAAACTCCAGGGCATTGGCCAAGTGCAGCAGCAGCGCGTCTTTGTCGGTGCAGTCGCGTAAGTCGATGGTGCGCAGCAATAACCGGGCGTCATGCGTGGAGTCGGCGAGCGTGCCCAGATCGTCCTCGGTGACGAAATAGACACCAGCCTGATTGGCGTCATGCAGGTCCAAACTGAAGGCTTCGTCGTCGTGCATGGTGTGCCTCAATGAACGTCGAAGCGACGGAAGCTGGCGTAGTGATCATCGGTGTAATACCACTCACGCGGCGGCGTACCACCGGTGATGATGCGGCGCGTGCCGCGATTGCGCGCACCCGGGGTTTCCACCGTGTATTCGTGATACCAGCCACGCGGTTGGCGCGGCAAGTGACTTTCAAAATTGCCGAATACACCGCCATCCTGGTGGTGTGGGAACGGGCCGCCGCGTTGAATCAGCGTGATGCTGCGCAAGGCTTCGGCAGGCAGAAAATCCGGGAGTGCACTTGCAGCAGAGCTGGTAGTGAGTCTTGCAGCAGGTCCACCCCGCGATGCTGCGGTAGTCTGTGCGGCAACCGTGCGGGCACCGTTCGCAGTCGACACCGTTGGCGTGCGTGCACTCCCCACCTGCGCGGAGCGATCTTGCATCCACCAAACACCAGCCAGCACCAATAACAGCAGACCCCACGTCAGTGGCTTACGCATGCAGGAATCCAGGCTCAGAATGGGCGGATATGAAAGGGCGGATGCTCATTCAAGCGACCATCCGGCTCCAAGGTGGCAAACACTTTGCGATCGCCATCGAAGATCACCGGGACGGACGCTTTGAACAGAGGTTTGCGGATGAATTTGAGTTCCCAGCCAAAACGTTCCAAGCCGACCAAGGTGTCGATTTGCGCTTCGTTGAGCTCACGCCGCAGCGTGCGACTGAGCGGGGTGATCGTGCTGCGACGTTCGGCAGTGGCCATGTCGCCCCCTGTTTTCGTGGTTGACACCGGCGCAGAATGCGCGCAAGTCCATTTGTGTGCAACTGCCATGCCCCATGACCCACGTATCGACGCTTACATCGCACGCGCCGCACCGTTCGCGCAACCCATTCTCACGCATGTACGCGGGTTGTTGCACGATGCCTGCCCGGATGCCGAGGAAACGATCAAATGGGGCATGCCGACCTTCATGTATGCGGGCAGCATCCTGTGCGGGATGGCGGCGTTCAAGCAGCACGCTTCGTTCGGCTTCTGGAAGCATGCGCTGGTAGTGGGTGAAGGCGAGCCACACGACGGCATGGGCAGCTTTGGCAAACTGACCTCAGTGGATGACCTGCCATCGAAGCGAACCTTGCTGATGCAGATTCGCAAGGCGATGAAGCTCAACGAAGATGGCGTGAAGTCGCCGCCGCGTAGGTCTTCATCGAAGCCGCAGGCGGAAATGCCAGAATCATTGTTGGCTGCATTGAAGAAGAACAAGGCCGCGCAGGCGACATTCGAGGCATTTCCACCAAGCTGCAAACGCGAATACATCGAATGGATCGCTGAAGCCAAGCGTGAGGAAACTCGCAGCAAGCGAGTGACGCAGGCGGTGGGATGGATGGCCGAAGGCAAGCGCCGCAACTGGAAGTACGAGAACTGTTGAATCCTCAATAAGCCGTGCCCGTACGCAGCACCGGATAGCGGTTATAGCCCAGGTCCCACGCCGGGTGCCGACGCGCGAAAAAATCCAGACGCGCCATCGGGTTCTTGGCGAATTCGGGATCGTCTTTCAACTTCTTGTCAAATTCGGCCTGCAGCGCGGAATCTTTGGCCAGCATCAGCCGCGCCTGTTCTTCGGCCACGTAGCTTTCCATGTATTCCTTGCGCTCAAAACTGTTGTTGAAGCCGCCCCATGCGGCGATGGAGTCGGGGGCTTGTGGCTCAAGAATGGCCATGACCAGGCGTGCCTTGGCTTGCGCGATGGGCACAAATAGCGCCCCCGCCACCAGGTTGGCGGATGCAGGCTTCCAGTTGCCGGTGAGTGTGGTGCGCTGGTGGCCTTCGCTAGGCGCGGCTGCAAACTTCACACTGTCGGCGATAAAGGACTCCACCTCGGCGTTGGCCTGCGGTGTTGCAAGTGTGCGGAATTCAATGCCGTGCAAACGCAGCGCAGCGCCGACTTGTGCGGCGTATTCGGCAGGCACCAGATAACCGGCCTTGGGCGCGATGACGGTAATGCCGGGAACGATGGTGTCACGCAGCGGCAGCATCCACAGCTGCGGGGTGCGCTCGTCATACACCACCATGTCGGTGCCGGAAACCGTGGATGGCATGCGCTTGTAGGCATAGCCAAGGAAGTCGATGATGCGTTTTTCCTCGGTGGTTTTGTAATCCAGCGGGACGGGTTTTCCGGCCAGTTGCGCGGCGCGCGTGTCGGCATCGAGCTCCAACTGCCGCCACTGGCTGCCGTGTTGCGCCACCAGTTCCAGTGTATCCAGCACGGCGTTATATGTGCTGTGCACGCGCTCGGGGTAGGTCTTCCACGAGTGGGTTTCGATCAGCATCACCAGCCGGTTGCGCAGCGGGAAATAGCCGCTGGAAAAGCGCGGGGTGTAGGCGGTTTCCACAAAGCCGCTGGCGGGGTCGTCATAGTCGGCAAAGCTGGGGTAGAAATCCACCGGCAGCGAGCCCTGGGTTTTGAGCTTGGCAATGATGCCGGCCTTGAGCGCCTTGCCGGCTTCGCGCAGGGCGGTATCGCCCACGTTGACCGGGTCGCCGGTGACGGAAATGTCGTGGCGGAATTTGGCGCCATCCGTGACATGCAAATCCAATGTGGCCAGCGGATCCCAGGCATTGACCAGCGCCAGCATCGCCTGCATTTCCGGGGCGTCGGCTTTCACATAATCACGGTTGAGGTTGTAGCGCTGGGCGGTCACCCGGAACCCCATTTCCGCCGGCCCGCGCTGGTTGGGGCGGTTCCATGCTTTGAAGTTTTCGTGGCCATCGACATTGAATACCGGCACGAACAGCAACACCTGCTTGTCCAGCAGACCCTTGCCAACCTTGCCCTGCAACAGATCGCGCAGCAGCCCGAAGCCAGCGTCCTTGCCGTCGATTTCACCGGCATGGATGCCGCCCTGCGCCAACACCACCGGCACGCCCTTGGCACGGGCATCGTCAGCCGTCAGTGCGCCACTGGTGGACACCGCCAGCGCCTTCATTGGCCGGCCCTGCGGGCTGGTGCCGAAGTCAAAGCAGCGTGCTGATTGCGGAAATACCTGTTGGAAGGCGGCACACAGGGCAATGACCTCATCATAGCGACCGGTCTGCTGGTAACCGCTGCGTTCGGCCACGGTGCCAAGATTGGGTTTGGCGGCCATCGCAATGGTTGGCACGGCGGTTAGCAGGGCCAATGCAAGAATGCTGTGACGCATGGGGGAGTCTCCTGAACGGTGCAGGGATGGTAGTCCACGGTGACCGTTGCGCAGGACTGCCCAAAGTCACGCTGCGCTGGCATGGGCATGTGTGAGAATGGGGCATCTCCCGGATTGGATGTGGATGCTGCGATGACGACCTTGCTGTATTACGCCCCCGGTTCAGCCAGTTTTCTGGTGCATTGGCTGATGCTTGAATTCGACATGCCCTACGAGTTGCGGTTGGTCGATTTTGCAAGCCGCGCGCAGAAATCTCCCGAGTATTTGGCGCTCAATCCGAACGGCGTGGTGCCCACACTTGTCGTGGATGGCAAGCCGCAGCATGAGGCCGCAGCATTGGCGCTTTGGCTGGCCGAACGCCATCCGCAGCACGGGCTTGCGCCGCGTGTGGATAACCCATTGCGGATGGATTTCCTGCAATGGATGTTCGATCTGGCCAACGAAGTGCAGCCGCTACTGCGGCAGTGGTGGTATCCGGGTGAAGTGGCGGGTGAGGACAATCGCGATGCCGTGCATGCGCATGTCGCGCAGCGTGTGGCGGCACATTGGCAGCGTCTGGATGCCCACCTGACGGCGCACGGGCCGTACCTGTTGGGAGATGCGCCCAGCGTGCCGGATTTCTATCTGGTCATGCTGATGCGGTGGGCACGCAATACGCCAACCCCGGCCACTGACTTCCCGCAGTTGGCCGCACTGGCGGCGCGCATGAAAGCGCGGCCGTCGTTTGCCAAGTTGTATGCCGCCGAGGGGCTGACCGAATGGGCTTGAGCGAGGTGGCGCGGCTGCCGCGGCAGATTCCATACATCATCGGCAATGAAGCTTGCGAGCGCTTCAGCTTCTACGGCATGCGCAACATCTTGGTGCAGTTCCTCGTCTCCAGCGTGATCTTGGCGTATGTGCCGGAAACCGAACGGCAAGGTGTGGCCAAGGATGTGTTCCACAGCTTCGTGATTGGGGTGTATTTCTTCCCGCTGTTGGGCGGCTGGCTGGCTGACCGCTTCTTCGGCAAGTACAACACGGTGCTGTGGTTCTCACTGATTTACTGCACTGGCCATGCCTGCCTTGCATTGTTCGAGAGCGATCGCAGCGGATTCTATACCGGCTTGTTTTTGATCGCGTTGGGCAGCGGTGGGATCAAACCGCTAGTGGTGAGTTTTTGTGGTGACCAGTTCACCAGTGCCAACAAGCATTTGGCGAAACTGGTGTTCGATGGCTTCTACTGGACGATCAATTTCGGCAGCTTTTTTGCGTCCTTATTGATGCCGTTGTTGCTGCGCAACCTTGGGCCAGCCGTCGCGTTCGGTATTCCTGGCGTGCTGATGTTCATTGCCACCATCCTGTTTTGGTTGGGGCGTGGCCAGTACGTGCGGGTGCCGCCAAGCCACGGTACAGACCCGGATGCGTTTTTCCATGTGGCCCGCACTGCACTGCTGGCGCAGTTGCCGGGGAAGCGGCGATGGGGGCTGCTGGTTGCCAGTGCGGGCGCGCTGCTGGCGATGGCAATGTTGTCATGTTGGGCGCTGCAGGTTGGCTTTGGTGTCGCGCCGGCATTTTGGCCGCAGGCATTTCATTTCGTGATTACGGCGTGCCTGGCGCTGGGTACGCTGATCGCATTTGGCGGCATCGGGGTGTCAATGCAACTGGAGCGTGCGCGCGGTTTGCACCCGGATGCAGCGGTGGATGGCGTGCGTGCGGTGTTGCGCATCTTGATCGTGTTTGCGCTGACCACGCCGTTTTGGTCGTTGTTCGACCAGAAAGCCAGCACTTGGGTGATTCAAGGCAAGGCGATGAGCATCCCGCACGCGCTGTGGTGGTGGCCCAGTTGGCTGGTGCAGGAGGCAGGCCAGATGCAGGCTCTGAATCCGCTGCTGATCATGCTGTTGATCCCGTTCAACAACATCGTGTTGTACCCGGTACTGCGTCGTTTGGGCTATCAGCCAACGCCGTTGCGGCGGATGGGCTGGGGCATCATGTTTGCCGGCATCGCATGGGTGATCGCCGGGTTGTTGCAACTGCAGATTGACAATGGCGTGCCCACGTCCTTGGCATGGCAGACTTGGCCGTATCTGTTGTTGACGTTTGGGGAAGTGCTGGTGTCGGCCACGGCACTGGAATTTGCTTACAGCCAGGCCACCGCCGGGATGAAAGGCGTGATCATGGCATTTTGGTACCTGACCAGCACCTTCGGTAGCCTGTGGGTACTGCTGACCAACGTGGCGGTGCGCAATGAAACGGTAACCGCACGGATCGCCAGCAGCGGTTATAGCGAAAACGCATTTCTGATGTTTTTCTTCGCCCTGTTTGCATTTGTCGCGGCCTTGGCATTTGCGGCCTACGCCCGCACGTATCCCATGCAAGATAACTACCGGATGGCTTGAGCCGTGTTCACTTACATCATCATCGCCATCACCGTATTGGTCAGTTGGCGCAGCTTCAGTGATCAGCACTTGCTGGCGCGCTTGATCCTGTGGCCGCCGGCGGTACAGCGCAACCGCCAATACGATCGCCTGCTGACCTACGGTTTCGTGCATGCGGACTGGACACACCTGCTATTCAACATGATTACGTTCTGGTCGTTTGGCAGTGCGGTAGAGCGGGTGTTTTCGGCATGGATCACGCCGCTGGGGTTTGTGTTGTTTTATCTGTCGGCCATCGTGGTGTCGATCCTGCCCACCTTCATCAAACACCAGCGCGACCCCAACTACCGAAGCCTGGGCGCATCGGGTGGGGTGTCGGCGGTGCTGTTTGCGGCAATTTTGTTCGACCCGTGGACCAAACTCATTATTTTCCCGATCCCGGTGCCGATCCCGGCGTTTTTGTTTGCCGTGTTGTATGTGGGCTACAGCATCTGGATGGATCGCCGTGGCGGCGGCAACGTCAATCACAGCGCGCATTTGTGGGGTGCGGCCTACGGTGTGTTGTTCACGGTGCTGCTGCAGCCGGCCATCCTGGGGCATTTCAGCCGCAGCTTGTTGGGATGATGCAAATGTTCAGGAGTCTGTCATGACGGCTGTCACGCACGACAACGCGGCGCATCGTTTTATCACCCAAACCGATGGCCATCATGCCTATGTGGAATACGCAATGGGCGATGGCCGTATCGTCATCACCCACACCATCGTGCCTAGCGAGATTGGTGGGCGCGGAATTGCAGCGGCCCTGGTGAAAGCGGCGTTGGAATACGCCCGTGACCACGGCTTGCAGGTGGAGCCGCAGTGTTCCTATGCCGATGTATGGATGCGCCGGCATCCGGAGTTTGATGGCTTGCGTGTCTGAAGACTGCGGACCTGATGCCGATCACGCCTCCTGATAGCTAACCGCGATGATGGCGAAGCGCATCGTGCCGCCGGGGAGCTGCACTTCGATTTCATCATCCATGCGCTTTTTCAGCAGCACGCGTGCCAAGGGGGCGTCGATACTGATCCAGCCGCGCTTGGCATCGGTTTCATCCGGGCCCACGATGCGATAGTGCACGGTGTCACCCGAGGCGATGTTCTCCAGTTCCACCTGCGCACCAAAAAACACTGCTTGGCGGTCGGAAGGTACCGTGTCCACGATCTTCAAATCAGGCAGCCGTTTGCTGAGGTAGCGCACACGGCGGTCGATTTCACCCAGCTGTTTCTTGCGATAGGTGTATTCGGCATTTTCAGAGCGATCGCCTTCTGCCGCCGCCGCCGCCAAGGCTTTCACCACCTCGGGGCGTTTGATGCGCCAGAGTTCATCCAGCTCCGCTTTCAGCCGGTCATGGCCTGCGCGGGTGATCAGTGCCGTACTTTTTTCGGCAGGCGGACGCCAGCGGCCCATGCGCTTACTTGCGGGTGAGGGTGTGGTTCAGTTGGCCCTCGATCGCTTTGCCTTCGCGGTCGAGCATGGTGAGCTGCGTGGGCGACACGATGGCGTAATACCCGTCGTACTCGTCCTTGTTGCTTGGCCGCAGGTGCAAGGTCTTGCCGCTGCTTTCCAGTGAATACTCACCTTCGGAAACAAAACTGCTGTGATCTTTATCCTGATAGGCATCGGTCAAGTGGTATTTGCCATCGGCCGTCAGCACCAAGGTACTGTCGATACCAGCACAATCGGCGCAGGGCAGAGTGCCTGAAAATGTGCCCGTGATCGTTGCCGGTGCTTGCGCAGCGGGAGCAGTGGCGGTGCTGACGGGCGCTGCCGGTGCCGGTGTCTGTGGCTTGCAGGCGGTCAGGGTGATGGCTGTGAGCATTGCACTCACGATGACGAAGGATTTCATTGAGAAGTTCTGTCGATGAGGGGTGAATTGGGAGTGCGCGGCAGCGGGGTCAGCGCTTGCCGCCAAAAATGCCGCCCAGCAGCCCGCGCATGATCTGCCGGCCTACTTGGCTGCCCACGGTGCGGGCGGTTTGCTTGGCCATGGACTCGATCATGCCCTGCCGGCGGTTGGTGCCAAACAGCGCATCTTTCACTGCATCGCCAAAGCCGTGGCTGGCACTGGCCTGGTCCTGTTCGCGGGTCTGCGCTTGCGGGGCTTGTGCTTGTTCGGCCTTGGCCTGGGCTTTCCTGGCCAGCAATTCCGAGGCGGATTCGCGGTCGATCAAGGTGTCGTACTTGCCACCCACCGGGCTGCCTGCGCGCACTTGCGCACGTTCGGCATCGGTAATTGCACCCATCCGGCAGCGCGGGGGGGCGATCAAGGTTTTCTCGACCGGCATTGGCACACCCTTGTCCATCAACATCGAAGTGAGGGCCTCGCCCACACCCAGTTGGCCAATGGTGTTGGCAACATCCAGATCGGGGTTGCTGACAAAGGTTTCAGCGGCGGTTTTCACGGCCTTCTGATCACGCGGGGTAAACGCACGCAAGGCGTGTTGAACGCGGTTGCCCAGCTGACCCAGGACATTGGCGGGGATGTCATCCGGAAATTGCGAGCAGAAATACACGCCCACGCCTTTGGAGCGAATCAACCGGACCACTTGTTCGATGCGCTGCTGCAGTGCGGGTGGGGCATCGTTGAACAGCAAATGCGCCTCATCGAACACAAACACCAGCTTGGGCTTATCCAGGTCACCCACTTCCGGCAGGGTTTCAAACAGTTCCGACAGCAGCCACAGCAGGAAGCTGGAATACAGCTTGGGCTTCAGGATCAATTGATCGGCAGCCAGAATATTGACCACGCCGCGACCGTCGTAATTGACCCGCATGATGTCGGCCAGTTCCAGCGCCGGCTCGCCAAAGAACATTTGCGCGCCTTCTTGTTCCAAGCGCAGCAGCGCACGCTGAATGGCGCCGATGGATTGCGTGCTGACCAGGCCATACGAGGTGCTGATGTCCTGGCGTTCTTCGGCAATCAAATTCAGCAGGGCGCGGAAATCAGCCAGATCCAGCAGCAGCAAGCCACGGTCATCGGCCAGTTTGAACAAGATATCCAGCACCCCGCTTTGGGTGTCATTGAGTTCCAGGATGCGGCCCAGCAACGTGGGGCCCATTTCGCTCACGGTGGTGCGCACCGGGTGCCCGGCCTTGCCCCACAAGTCCCAGAACACCACGGGTGCGGCTTCGTTCTTGTAGTCGGTGATGCCGAGTTGTGCAATGCGCGATTGCAATTTTTCGCTGCTGCTTCCGGGCATCGCCAAGCCTGCGACGTCGCCCTTCACATCGGCCAGAAACACCGGCACGCCCAAGCGCGAAAAGCCTTCCGCCAACGTCATCAAGGTGACAGTCTTGCCGGTACCGGTGGCGCCGGCCACAAGGCCATGGCGGTTGCCGTACTGCGGCAACAACACGACATTGCCGCTGTTTGGGGTGGTGACAGCCTTGCCAACGAAGATAGGGTTCATGGTGATCCGCAGGGTGGGGGCAAGCTTGGATTCTATAGCGATGCTGAGCGAACGATGACTGCGAAGGTTGCGGCACCTATCTGCGGCGGCTAACCTGCTGCCCCGTGTTGCATGTTGCTGGTCTGATGAATCCTCGCTTGAAGCACCTCGTTGTTGCGCTGTCGTTGTCACTGTTGGCGGCAGTGTTCACCCCGGCACACTCGGCCGATACCAAAAAAGCGGATGCGGCCGCTGTGGTGCAATTGCAGCAGCGCATGGATGCGGCAGAAAAGCATTATCGCGATGCCATGTTGGCCGAGGACGAGGACGCCGCGGCCACCGCAACCACCAGTGCGCTGGCGGAAATGAAAGCGGTAGTGGATGCGTGCACCAAGCAGCGCGGCTGCGCCGTGGACACCATGCTGACCACCTACGAGCGCCTGCTCAAAGCGACCCCGCAGTTTGACGATGGCATGCCCGCTGCCGATGAAGACCCGTTGGATGAGCGCGATTTCACTGCT
Organism: uncultured Thermomonas sp.; assembly: GCF_937872235.1. NCBI lineage: Bacteria > Pseudomonadati > Pseudomonadota > Gammaproteobacteria > Lysobacterales > Lysobacteraceae > Thermomonas > uncultured Thermomonas sp. Next base: position 44,656 of record NZ_CALMPC010000135.1, on the reverse strand, counting down.
GCCAACGTGCCCGATACCGCCAATGCCGCGTCCTTGCTCAGCGAGGATGGCCAGCGCTTCGTCAAGATGGTGCAGTTCAACCCCGCGGTACAGGCAGGTATTCGACGCTGGTTGACCGACATGCGGCCATCATTGATGGACAGCTACGAAAACTATCGCTACATGCAGGCGCAGATGGCCCCGGCGTTCAAGCAACATGGCCTGCCGGAGGCGCTGTTGTTCGGGATCATGGCCAAGGAATCCAATGGCAAGGTGCATGTGGGCTCGCGCGCGGGCGCGGTGGGGCCGCTGCAGTTCATGCCGGCTACCGGGCGGCGCTTTGGGCTGGGCAATGATGGCAGTGGGTTCGATACCCGCTACGACCCCAAAGCCTCCGCCGACGCGGCGGCGCAGTATCTCAGCGAACGCATGGCCCAGCTCAATAACAGCATCGAACTCTCACTGGCTGGCTACAACGGTGGCGAAGGCCGCGCCCTGCGGGTGTTTCGTGATACCGGCGGGCGCAGCTTCTGGGATCCCGATGTGTACAACCAGTTCCCGGCTGAAACCAAGGACTACGTGCCGATGGTGATTGCCGCAGCATGGTTGTTCTTGCATCCGAAGGAATACGGCATCCGCTGGCCCAGCGTCAGTAGCCGCCCGTCCACGATTACCTTGGCGCAGCCGGCATCGCTGTATGAGTTGACGATTTGCCTGGGCAATTGGGGCTCGCGCGATGGCTACCTGCGTGCACTGCGCAATCTCAACCCGCGCTGGGCCGCAGACGACATGCTGCCGGCCGGAACAAGCTTGAACGCGACGTTCCGCATCAGCTGGCTGTACCGTTTCAACTGCGCACACGGCCAGCGCATGGCCTTGGCCAAGCAGCTGATGGCCAGCAATGTGCAATCTGCATTAGTGCGGGTGGGCGAGCCCACACCTGCGGGTAGCCCGCAAGTGGCAGTGGCCACGCCTGCACCTTCCGCAGCGGCGGCGGTGCCGGAACGCAAACCCGCCAAGCCCGTCAAAGCCAGGCACTACAAGGTCAAGCGCGGCGACACCATGAGTGAAATTGTGCGCAAGTTTGATTGCGATCTGGGTGATTTGGCGCAGGCCAACAAATTGAGGAAACCCAGGTACGCGCTGAAGCCGGGGCAGAGTTTGAAGCTGGAGGGCTGCAAGGGCTGAGCCTGCTGGGTCCGGTGATGGGGTTGATTGAGGAAACTTGAAACTGGGATGCTATGACGCCATGGCCACCGACACCGATTTCATCGCCTATGTGCACGAGCAGGCAGGCTTGGGCGCCCGCCTGACCCACCGCCGCATGTTCGGGGAATACGCTCTGTACGTGGACGAGAAAGTGGTGGCCTTTGCCTGCGATAACAGCCTTTTCATCAAGCCTTCCGATGCCGTCACGCACTTGGCCGCCAACCTACCAACAGCGCCGCCATACCCCGGTGCCAAAGACTACCCGGTGGCCGACGAACTGCTGGACGATGGTGACCGCTTGCGTGAATTGCTGCTGGAAACAGCCGCGTTGATGCCTGAGCCAAAGATGAAGCAAGCAAAGGATGCCAAACCCGCCAAGCCGGGTAAGCGCAGGTGATGGCGATGTCAGCTCAGACCCGCGGTCTCATCAATATGGTGATGGCGTGTGCGCACTCCTTGGGCGTGATGGCGTAGATGGAGGCAACATGAGCACGTCAATCCTGTTGGCAGGTGTGCTGTTTGGCGCGGTTGGCGTTGGTTACGTGCTGTACGGGCGCAAACAGCGGGCACCGCTGCCGCTGGTGAGCGGCGTGGCGCTGATGGTCATTCCTTATTTTCTGAGCAATGCGGTGCTGCTGTTTGTGCTGGGTATTGCGTTGGCGGTGCTGCCTTGGGTGGTGCGTCTCTAAGCGGTGCCGTATCAGGCAGCCTTAGCCACGCAGCCCCAACCGCTGCCCCAATTGCACCGGGCTTTCTGCACCCAGCAAGGGTTCCAGAGCGGCCACGCCCTTGGGCAGCAGCACGATGACGGTGCTGCCGTAGTTGAAGCGGGCCATTTCCGCGAAGCGCTCCAGCGTGATGCCTTTGCCACGATAGTCCTTGCGGGTGATGGCGTCGCCGTAGGCGGGGATTTCCACGCCGCTCCACACGGTTTCCACGCCGGAGACCAGCAGCGCGCCCACCATCACCTGCACCATGGGGCCGAAGTCGGTGTCGAAGTGGCAGACCAGGCGCTCGTTGCGGGCGAACAGGCGCGGCACGCCGGCCACGGCGGCGGTACCCACCGAGAACAGCCGTCCCGGCACGTGCACGGTTTCACGCAGGGTGCCGCGCCACGGCATATGCACGCGGTGGTAGTCGCGTGGTGACAGATAGACAGTGGCAAACAGGCCAGCGCGGAAGGGTGCGGCATCGGCCTCGCTTCCCAGCAGTTCGGCGGCGGTGAAGCCCTGGCCCTTGGCCTGGAAGATGCGGCCGTCCACGATCGGGCCGCACTGGCTGATATGGCCGTCGGCCGGCATCAGCAGGGCGCGCGGGTCGGCGTCGGGCGTGCGCGCACCGGGCTTCAGCGCGCGGGTGAAGAAGGCGTTGAAGCTGGGGTACGCGGTGGGGTCGGGCTCCGCGGCTTCGCTCAGGTCCACACCGAACTTGCGGGTGACCGTGTCGATGAGCCATTGCTTGATCGAATGATTCGTCGAATACGCCAATTTGCGTGCCAGTGACGACAGCAGGCGATGTGGCAGGACGTAGGTCAGGGCGGTCAGTGGAGTCATTTTACGGTCTTGGTCAGCGTGGCAAGGTCGGCAGCAATGCCCTTCACATCCAGCGGCGGTTGCACCACGCCAGCCATCCGCACCTGCGGATCCAGCAGTACCAAGGCGGCGCTATGGTCGATGCTGTAATCGTCGGCGGCACCGCTGGCACCGGGTACTTTCATGAACACCAATGACAGCGAGCGAGCAAACGCTTGCAACTGCGGCAGCGGCGCGGTGGCGGCGAGGGTGTCCGGGTGGAAGGCGTGGGCGTATTGCGCTACCAGCTGCGGAGTGTCGCGTTCGGGGTCGGCGGAGACAAACAGCAGGCGCGGACGCGTGGTTGCGGGCAGAGTGGCCCATTGCTTCTGCGCGCCGGCCAATTGCGCCAACGTGGTGGGGCACACGTCCGGGCAATGGGTGAAGCCAAGGAATACCAGCGTCCAGTGGCCTTGCAGTTGGGTGGCTGCGAGCGGCTTGCCGTCGGCCTGTTGCAGCGTAAACGCCGGCACTTCGCGGGGAGTCGGGAATAGCGTAATGGCCTGCGTTGCGGGCAATGCAGGCATTGGTTGTGCTGGGGTGGCCGGGAAATACCGTTGTGCGGCCCACACGCCAACGGCAGCCGCCAGTGCGGCCAGACTCAATAGCAGGGCAGGGCGTTTGGCCATGGGGATTTCGGAAACGGTCGGGCCCCCATGATACCTGCGCACCCCCGCTATAATTAACGGTCTTGTCCGCGCGTGGCCGCCATGTCCCTTGAATTGCAAACCATCATCGACCTGATCCGCTATGGCGCCAGCCGCTTCAACGCGGCCGGGTTGACCTTCGGTCACAGCTACGACAACGCACTGGATGAAGCCACTCAGCTCACCTTGCACGCGTTGCACCTGCCGCACGATCTGCCACCGGCGTATGGCAATGCACGGGTAACGGAAGCCGAGAAAGAGGATGTGCTGGGGCTGTTCCTGCGCCGCATTGAAGAGCGCATTCCCGCCTGCTACCTGACCGGTGAGGCTTGGTTTGCTGGCCTCAGCTTCAAATCTGACCCGCGCGCGCTGGTGCCGCGTTCGCCGATTGCCGAACTGATCGAAGCTGGTTTTCAGCCGTGGCTGGGCGACCGCGAAGTGCGCCGCGCACTGGATCTGTGCACCGGCTCTGGCTGTATTGCCATCGCGATGGCGCACTACAACCCGGACTGGCATGTGGACGGCGTGGACATCAGCGACGATGCGCTGGCGCTGTCACGCGAAAACGAGCAGCGCCTGCAGGTTGAAAATGTGCGCTTTGTGAAGTCTGATTTGTTTGCCGGGCTGGGTGGGCAACGCTACGACTTGATCGTCACCAATCCACCGTATGTCACCAATGACGAAACCGACGCCCTGCCGCGCGAATACGCACACGAGCCCGAACTGGGCCTGCGCGCCGGCGACGACGGCCTGGACCTTGCCTTGAAGATTCTGCGCGACGCCCCACTGCACCTGACCGAAGACGGGCTGCTGATCTGCGAAGTGGGTGAATCCGAGCGTGCGTTGGTCAAGCTGCTGCCCGAATTGCCGCTGGCGTGGGTGGAATTCAAGGTTGGCCAGATGGGTATTTTTGTCGCCGAATGCGCTGACTTGATCGCACACAACGCAGCCATCACCCGCTTGGCCAATGCGCGTGAGCATGCGGGGACACGCACCGCCTGAGGCAGATTGCCCGCGGCCGTGCACACCGCCTGCGGCGTTATCGCGCCAGTTGCGATGCCGCCTGCGCCAACTGCCCAATCCGCGCCCAATCGCGCGCTTGGATGGCATCGTTTGGCAGCATCCATGAGCCGCCCACGCAGGCCACATTGGGCAGCGCCAAATACGACGGTGCCTTGTGCATATCAATCCCGCCGGTGGGGCAAAAGCGCGCCATCGGCAGTGGGCCGGCAAACCCCTTGAGTGCGGCCACGCCGCCGCTGGCTTCGGCGGGGAAGAATTTGAAACGCTGCCAGCCGTGTTCCAGTCCGCGCATCAATTCACCGGCGGTGGCAATCCCGGGAATCAGTGGCGTGGCGCAGTCTTTGGCAGCGTTGTAAAGCGTATCGGTGACCCCGGGGGAGATGGCAAACGCAGCCCCGGCCTTGCTGACGGCATCCAGATCACGCGCATTCAATACGGTGCCAGCCCCGACGCAGGCCTGTGGCAATTCGCGCACCAGCAGGGCAATCGCGTCCAGTGCGCAGGCGGTGCGCAGGGTCACTTCCAGCACCGGCAGGCCGTTATCGGCCAACGCCCGACACAGCGGCAGGGCATCGCCCAAGTGTTCAATCGTAATCACCGGTACCACCGGTGCGCGGGCAAACACGGTATCGACCAATTGGTTGTGACGGATGGTATCGAACATGCTTCAGGACTCCGTGGCGCGTAGCGCACAAGCAGCACCCAACAGGCCGGGGTGGGGATGGGTGATGACGTGGATGGGCACCGATTCCAACAGGGCGGCCATGCGGCCCTTGGCAAGGAAGCGTTCGCGGAAGGCGCTACTGCGCAGGAAGGGAATGAAGCGCGGCATGATGCCGCCGGCAATCACCACGCTGCGTGCGCCGTGGATCAAGGCGCAGTCGCCGGCAACACTGCCCAATACCGCACAGAATCGCGCCAATGCTTGTCGTGCGGGGATGTCGTGGCCTTCCAGCGCGGTTTGCACCACGTCGGCGGGGTCACGCAGTGGTGGCATTTCCAGGCTGGTTTCAGCGCCTGCACTGCGCAGCACGGCATCAATTTCAGACAAGCCTTTGCCGCATAACAGGCGCTCGGTGGAGGTGCGTCCGTGCTGTGCGGTGAGCCATGCCGAAATGGCACGCTCTTCATCACCAATCGGGGCAAACCCGACATGCCCGCCTTCGGTTTCCACCACCTGCCAGCCGCATTGCGGTGAGCCCACCAGCAGCGCCACGCCCAGCCCGGTGCCGGGACCCAGCACGCTGATGGGCCCTTGCAATGGGGTTTCGAAGGTGCCGTGCAGGGTCACCAGGTCATCGGCTTGCAGGGCGGGGATGGCCCACGCCACCGCGCCGAAGTCGTTGAGCATGCGCAATTCGGAAAGCCCCAGCGTGGCTTGCAACTCGCGCTGTGAGAACGACCATGCACGATTGGTCAGGCGGATCTCATCGCTGCCCACCGGGCAGGCCACTGCCAGTGCGGCGCGGCGCGGCTGCGCGGATACGCCCGCTAGGTAATGTTCGATGGCGTGTTGCAGGCTGGCGAAATCGGCATTGGCCAATGACTTGGATTCGCGCAGTTCAATGCCGGGTGCGGACAAGTCGACCAAGGCAAAGCGTGCATTGGTGCCGCCAATATCGCCCACCAGTGCCAGTGCGGACGTACTCATTCAACTGCACCCAACAGCGCGCTGGCGCCATGTTCAGCCGAACCGGCATGGCCGCGCATCAGGCCGAATAATTCACGGCCCATGCCATATTGGTTGCCGCTTGAATCCAACGGCGCGGCGCTGCGTGCGGCCCATTCGACGGCATCCACCAACGCATCCATCGTGCCGGCTTCGGCATCAATGCGCACAAGATCGCCTTCGCGCAACTTGGCCAATGCACCGCCGGCCACCGCTTCCGGCGTCACATGGATGGCTGCCAATACCTTGCCCGATGCGCCGGACATGCGGCCATCAGTGAGCAGGGCCACGCGCTGGCCACGGTCTTGCAATGCGGCCAGTGTGGGCGTGAGTTTGTGCAACTCGGGCATGCCATTGGCACGCGGCCCTTGACCGCGCACGACAGCAATGAAGTCGCCGTGGAAGTGCTCGCTCTTGTCCAATTGCCCGGCTTTGAATGCGGCAATCAGCGCATCCTGTGAGTCAAAGATACGCACCGGCGCTTCGTGCTTGCGGTATGGCAGCGCCACCGCAGAAACTTTCACTATTGCGCGCCCCAAATTGCCTTGCAGGCAACGCAAGCCGCCTTCGCTATCAAACGGGTTGGCCATTCCACGCACGATCTCGCTGTCTTGCGATTGCGCGGGGGCATCGCGCCAGCACAGTTGCAGATCATCCAAATAAGGTTGCTGCGTTTGCTGGCGCAAGTTGCCGCCGTGCACGCAGAGCACATCTGCGTGCAGCAGGCCGGCATCCAGCAGTTCGCGGATCACAAAGCCAATGCCACCAGCGGCTTCGAAGTGGTTCACATCAGCTGACCCATTGGGGTACACGCGTGCCAGCAGCGGTGTGGCTTTCGACAGCTCGTCCAGGTCACCCCAATCCATCACGATGCCGGCCGCACGCGCCACGGCGACCAGGTGCAGCGCGTGGTTGGTGGAGCCGCCGGTTGCCGCCAAGCCCACCATCGCGTTGACGATGGCTTTTTCACTCACGACGTGCGCCAACGGACGATACGCATCCCCCAGCGCGGTGCTGCGTAGGGCTTGTTCGGCCGCAGCCACGGTCAGCGCGCTGCGCAGCGGCGTATTCGGCGGGACGAAAGCGGTGCCGGGCAGATGCAGACCCATTACTTCCATCAACATTTGATTGGAATTGGCGGTGCCGTAAAAGGTGCAGGTACCGGGTGCGTGGTACGACGCCGCTTCGGCGTCCATCAATTCGTCTTGCGATGCCTGCCCCAGCGCATAGCGTTGGCGCACCTCGGCTTTTTGCTTGTTGGGGATGCCCGATGGCATCGGCCCTGCGGGTACGAAGATCACTGGAAGATGGCCGAAACTGAGCGCGCCGATCAACAGCCCCGGCACGATCTTGTCGCACACGCCCAGCATCAAGGCGGCATCAAACGTGTCATGCGACAGTGCGACCGCGGTGGCCATTGCAATCACATCCCGCGAGAACAGCGACAACTCCATTCCGGCGCGGCCCTGGGTGACACCGTCGCACATCGCCGGCACGCCGCCGGCCACCTGCGCGCTGCCGCCCATGTTGCGCGCCGCCATGCGGATCAACGCGGGGTAGTGCTCCATCGGCTGATGCGCGCTCAGCATGTCGTTGTAGGCCGTCACAATGCCCAAATTGCCGCCCTGGCCGTAGCGCAGCGCCGGCTTGTCATCGCCACTGGCGGCAAATCCATGCGCTTGATTGCCGCAGGACAGTTTGTAGCGATACGGGCCGGCCTGGCGTGCCGCATCCATGCGTGCCAGATAGTCGTTGCGCAATACCCGGCTGCGTTCGGTGATGCGGGCGGTGACACGTTCAACGACAGGATGCAGCGCAACGGTCGGCATTCAAGGGCTCCAGTGGATGTGGATGGGGGTGGCGGCATTGCCGTGCAGCAGCGCCGCGATGGGATAGGGGCTGTGCGATTGTTGTTGCGCTTCACGCAACACGCGGCGCTTGTCTGCGCCGGTGACAACTAAATGGATGGCAGCAGCGCGCAGCAGGCGCGGCAAGGTCAGGCTGATGCGCGCAAACGGTGCTTCGGGGGGCAGTGGATTCGGGGTGGTGGCGATGGCGTCCATGCCGCTGTCCAGTGCCAAGCCATCGGTCACATTCGCTGCGCCCGGGAACAACGAGGCGAAGTGGCCATCACCGCCCATCCCCAACAAGACCGCATCGAAGTCTTGCGGATGTGCAGCCAGCCATGTGCGTGCCAGTCCGAGTGAGGCATCCACATCGCCATCGGTGGTGGTGAGTGGCTGCACTTGGAGTGACGCATCGGTGGCGAACGCCTCGCGCAGATTGCGCAGATTGCAGGCTGCGTGCGTGTGTGGCACGCAGCGTTCATCGCCGGGAATGGCGGTGAGTGTGCCGCGCAGCCTGGCATGCGCCAGATGCGCATAGATCGGTAGCGGTGTGCGACCGCCGGCCAAGCACAGCAACGCAGACCCGTGCGCAGCGATTGCGCTGCGGCAGGTGGCTTCAAACACGGCTGACACACCGGCCACCAGGGCCTGCGGATCAGGGTACTCATGCTCAATCCACGCCATCGTGCTGCCCTTATTCGCGCCAGCCGTGACCAAGCCGGTCCACCAGTGACACCGTGGCACTGGGCCCCCATGTGCCGGCCGGGTAGGGCTTGGGTACCATGCCGGCCTCGCGCCAACCGCTGGCAATGGCATCCACCCACTGCCACGCGGCTTCGGTTTCGTCGCGTCGCACAAACAAGGTGCCGTTGCCTTCGATGGCATCCAGATACAGGCGTTCGTAAGCGATGCGCTTGCGGGCGTTGGAGAATTCTTCGTGCATATCCAGATCCAGTGCGACTTGCGACAGGCGCAAGCCATTGCGATCCAGTCCCGGGGTCTTGCTCATCAAATCCAGCTCAATACGCTCTTCCGGTTGCAGCTTGATCAGCAAGCCATTGGGCTGCATATCGGCACCAGCCGGGCCGCCAAAAATCGAATACGGCACCTTGCGAAACTGGATGTAGATTTCGGTGCTGCGCGAGGGCAGGCGCTTGCCGGTGCGCAGATAAAACGGCACGCCCGACCAGCGCCAATTGTCCACGTGCGCACGCAGGGCAACGAAGGTTTCGGTGCGGCTGGCGCGGCCCAATTCTTCGGCATAGCCGGGCACCACTTTGCCTTCACTGGCGCCGCCGGTGTACTGGCCGATCACCGATTCGGTGGCCACGTTGCGGCCATCAATCGTGCGCAATGAGCGCAGCACCTTGATCTTTTCGTTGCGCACCGCCGTGGGGTCAAAGCGTGCAGGGGGCTCCATCGCCACCAGGCAGAGTAGTTGCAGCAGATGGTTTTGCAGCATGTCGCGCACGGCGCCCGATTCGTCGTAGTAGTCGCCGCGGCCTTCCACGCCCACGGTTTCACCCACCGTGATCTGCACTTGTTCGATATGCCGCGCGCTCCACAGCGGTTCGAACAGGGAATTGCCGAAGCGCAGCGCAATGAGGTTCTGCACGCCTTCCTTGCCAAGGTAATGGTCGGTGCGAAAGATGCGCTCCTCATCAAACGCCTTGGCCACGGCATCGTTGATGGCGATGGCGCTGGCCAAATCCTTGCCGATCGGTTTTTCCAGCATCACCCGGGTGCCTGCGCCCGCGGCTCCGTGCGCGGCCAGTGCCTGGCAGGCCGGACCATAGAACTTCGGCGCGGTGCTCATGTGATAGAGCACATCGCCGTTGCGCAGGGTGTTTACTCGGGTTGCCAACGCCGCCATCGAGGCATCGTCATCGGCACTGGCCGCGCAGTAATCCAGACGCTCCAGCAGGCCGCGCAGGGCAGCCTCATTGTGTTCAGTCGCGGGGATGCGATCCCGGATGCTGTCGGCCACTAATTGGGTAAAGCCTTCACGATCCAGATCACTGCGCGCGGTGCCCAAAATGCGCATGTCATCGGGCAGCAAGCGTTCGGCTTGCAAGCTATACAGCGAAGGCAGCAACATGCGGCGGGAGAGATCGCCGGTGGCACCAAAAATGGTCAACAGTGAGGCGGGCGTGGCTTGCGTCACGGAAGCGTTCCGGAAAATGTGAAGTGCTTCGAGCTTAATACGGTTTCAGGCCGAATGTTGCAGTGCACACGTATTCAATGGTTTCCATTTGATATCCGTTTTTGTTTTACCCGGACAAACCGTAAACACTTCGTTATTTGGATGGCAGCCGAGCAATACCTCTAGGTATGGTCTGGGGGCTGCGTTTACACTCTCCTATTTCCTGCTGGGCCAGTCCATGACCCGTGCTTCATCATTTACCCGCGAGCAGTTGCTCGCCAGCGCTCGCGGTGAGTTGTTCCCCAACAGCACCGCACGTTTGCCGTCCGACCCGATGCTGATGTTTGACCGTATTGTCGAGATCAATGACAACGGCGGCAGCCACGGCAAGGGCTTTGTGCGGGCTGAACTCGACATCCACCCGGATCTTTGGTTCTTCCAGTGCCATTTCCTTGGCGACCCGGTGATGCCCGGCTGCTTGGGGTTGGATGCCATGTGGCAATTGGTGGGCTTCTATCTCACTTGGCTGGGTGCCCCCGGGCGTGGCCGTGCCTTGGGCTGTGGTGAAGTGAAGTTCAGTGGACAAGTACTGCCCACGGCCAAAGTGGTCACCTACGAAATCGACGTCACCCGCGTGATCAACCGCAAGTTGGTGATGGCGCAGGCCGATGCACGTACCTTGGTCGATGGCCAGGAAATTTACGTGGCCAAGGATTTGCGCGTAGGGCTGTTCAACGCGACGGAGGGTACCTGACATGCGGCGTATTGCGATTACCGGAATGGGCATCACCTCCTGCCTCGGCAATGATCTGGATACCGTCTCGCGTTCACTGCGCGAGGGCCGTTCCGGCATCCGCACACTGCAAGATTCGGTGGAACGCGGTCTGCGTAGCCAAGTCGGTGGCGCGGTCGAGTTGGATTTGGATGCGGTTATCGACCGCAAACTCAAACGCTTCATGAGCGATGCGGCGGCGTACAGCTATGTGGCCATGCGTGATGCCATCGCCCAAGCCGACCTGAGTGAAGACCTGGTCAGTCACCCGCGCACCGGCCTGATTGCCGGCTCCGGCGGTGGTTCCAGCCGCTGGCAAGTGGAAACTGCCGATATCCTGCGCGAGCGTGGCGTGCGCAAGGTCGGCCCGTACATGGTGCCGCGCACGATGTGCTCCACGGTGTCGGCCAATCTTGCCACGGCATTCAAAATCAAAGGCCTGAGTTATTCGATCAGCGCCGCCTGCGCAACGTCCGCACATTGCATTGGCGCTGCGGCCGACCTGATCCGCCACGGTGCGCAAGACATCATGTTTGCCGGTGGCGGCGAAGATTTGGACTGGACGATGACGGTAATGTTCGATGCGATGGGTGCGTTGTCGTCCGGCCGCAACGACGCACCGGAGCACGCCTCGCGCCCGTATGACGTGGCCCGCGATGGCTTCGTCATCGGCAGCGGCGGCGGCATGCTGGTATTGGAAGCGTGGGATCACGCGGTCGCGCGCGGTGCCAGCATCCTGGCCGAATTGGTCGGCTACGGCGTCACCTCGGACGGCGCCGACATGGTCGCCCCCAGCGGTGAAGGCGCGGTGCGCTGCATGCAGATGGCGCTGGAAGGTGTAAATCGCCCGGTGGATTACCTCAACACCCACGGCACCTCCACGCCACTGGGCGACATCGTCGAGCTGAAAGCCGTGCGCGAAGTATTCGGTAATGCGGTACCGCCGATTTCGTCGACCAAAGCACTTTCCGGCCACTCGCTCGGCGCGGCCAGCGTGCACGAAGCGATTTACAGCCTGCTGATGCTGCGCGACGGCTTCATCGCCGGCTCCGCCAATATCGACCAGCTCGATTCCGGTGCCGAGGGCTTCCCGATCGTGCGCGAAAGCCGCGATGCCAAGCTCGACGTGGTGATGTCCAACAGCTTCGGCTTTGGCGGCACCAATGCCGCGCTGGTATTTGCACGCGCCTGACGTTCGCCGCGCATTGACTGGCAACGGTCGCCGCTACTGCGGCAGCGCTCCACGATGACCCCGCCCCATGCCCCCGTACCGGTGGCTGTGGTGGGTTTTTTTTCGTGATGGTGATAGCAGGATTCCTGCCGCGAGTAGGGGTAAAATACAAGCATATTGATGTTATAAACATCATTTATATTGTTTTATATCCCACCCCATCAGGACGGAGCAGAGCCGTGATCACTTCAGCCCAGATGCGCGCCGCACGTGCGCTGCTTGGCATCGACCAGAAGGCGCTGGCACAGATGGCCGGGCTATCCCTGCCCACCATCCAGCGCATGGAACTCAGCCAGGGGCAGGTGCGCGGCGTGGTCGATTCGCTGGTCAAGGTGGTGGCCGCGCTGGACGTTGCGGGGATCGAGCTGATCGGCGAGCGCGCCGCCAGCAGCGGTGGCGGCCGCGGTGTGCGCTTCAAGGCGGAGGCGGCGGCATGATCGCGCTGGTCGAAGCCGCGCGCGCCGGATTGTTGCGCCGTGCCCACTGGCTGCCCAACATTACCGCCGGGGTAATCGTCGGGGTAGTGGCGCTGCCGCTGGCGATGGCGTTCGCCATTGCGTCCGGAGTCAAGCCGGAGCAGGGGCTGTACACGGCGATCATCGCCGGCATCACGGTATCGCTGTTTGGTGGGTCACGCATCCAGATCGCCGGGCCGACCGGCGCGTTCATCGTGATTCTGGCCGGAGTGGTGGCGAAGTTCGGGGTCAGCGGGCTGCTGCTGGCGACCCTGATGGCCGGGGTGATCCTGGTGGCGATGGGGCTGGCGCGGCTGGGTGCGGTGATCCGGTTCATCCCCGACCCGGTGATCGTCGGTTTCACCGCCGGCATCGCGGTGATCATCTGGGTCGGCCAGTGGCAGTACTTCTTCGGCCTGCCGGCACCCGGCAACGGACCGTTCTACCTGAAGACCTGGCATCTGCTGCAGTCGTTCGACCACCTGCATCCGGCGACTTCCCTGCTGGCCCTGCTCAGCCTTGCGCTGGCGGTCTGGGGCTCGCGCATTCCCGGGTTGACGCGCGTGCCCGGGCCGCTGCTGGCGATGGTCGTGGCCACCGCCGTGGTGATGGGCTTCAACCTGCAGGGCGTGGCCACCATCGAGTCCACCTTCGGCGCGATCCCGCGTGCGCTGCCGGCGCTGCAGTTGCCCGCGGCGGGCTTCGACCGGCTGGTGGAGCTGCTGCCGTCGGCCTTTACCATCGCCATGCTCGGGGCGATCGAGTCGCTGCTGTCGGCGGTGGTCGCCGACGGCATGGCCGGTACCCGCCATGATTCCAACCAGGAGCTGATCGGGCAGGGCGTGGCCAACATCCTGTCACCGCTGTTCGGCGGCATCGCCGCCACCGGTGCGATCGCCCGCACCGCCACCAACATCAAGAACGGCGGCACCTCGCCGCTGGCCGGCGTGGTCCACGGCATCACCCTGCTGCTGATCCTGCTGGTGCTGGCACCCTATGCCGGCAAGGTGCCGTTGGCGGCGCTGGCCGCGATCCTGTTTCTGGTGGCGTGGAACATGAGCGAGGCGCGCCGCTTCCTGCGCATGGTCCGGCAGGCGCCGCGCGCGGATGTCGCGATCCTGCTGATCACCTTCACCCTCACCATCGTCACGGATCTGGTGGTGGCGGTGAACATCGGCGTGATTCTGGCGATGTTCCAGTTTCTGCGGCGGATGAGCGCGTCGGTGGCGGTGGTGGAACACGGCCAGGCCAACCTGCGCCACGAGCTGGCCGAGGCCGGGCTGGAGGCGCTGCCGAAGGACGTGCTGGTGTATGCCATCGAGGGGCCGTTCTTCTTCGGCTCGGTCGATTCGCTGGAGCGCGCGCTGGCGTGGTCGCGGGAGCCGCCGCGCTGGGTGCTGCTGCGGTTGGAGCGGGTGCCGCTGGTGGATGCTACCGGCCTCAAGCGGCTGGAATCGACCATCGAGAATTTGCGTCGCCGCGGCGTGCAGGTGCTGCTGAGTGGCGCCAACCTGCGCGTATTGCGCAAGCTGGTGCGTGCGGAGATCGTCCGCCGCGACGGACCCGCCGTCTATTTCGGCGACCTCGCCACCGCGCTGCGCCACGTGCACGCAGCGCGGGGTGCCGGCTACAGCACCTCGGAGGCGTAATCGGCCAACCGCGAGCGTTCACCGCGCCGCAGCGTGACGTGTGCGCTGTGCGCCCAGTGCTTGAAGCGGTCCACCGCGTAAGTCAGGCCCGAGGTGGTTTCGGTGAGGTAGGGCGTGTCGATCTGTTCGACGTTGCCCAAACACACGATCTTGGTGCCGGGGCCGGCGCGGGTCACCAGCGTCTTCATCTGTTTGGGGGTGAGGTTTTGCGCCTCGTCCAAAATCAGATAACGCGAAAGAAAAGTGCGCCCACGCATGAAGTTCATCGAGCGGATCTTGATGCGCGATGCCAGCAGATCATTGGTGGCGGCGCGCCCCCAACTGCCGCCTTCCTGATTGTGGGTGAGCACTTCCAGATTGTCGGTGAGCGCGCCCATCCACGGGGTCATTTTTTCTTCTTCGGTGCCGGGCAAAAAGCCGATGTCCTCGCCCACGCTGACGGTGGCACGGGTCATGATGATTTCGCGATAGCGTTGCTGGTCCATGGTTTGCGCAAGACCTGCGGCCAGCGCCAACAGCGTCTTGCCGGTGCCGGCGGTACCCAGCAGGCTGACAAAATCAATCTCCGGGTCCATCAATGCGTTCAGCGCAAAATTCTGTTCGCGGTTGCGCGCCACGATGCCCCACACCGAATGCTGGCTGTGGCGGAAATCATCGACGATCTGCAAGACCACGTTGTCGCCATCCACCTTGGTGACTTTCATCTCAGACTGTTCATCGCCGGGCAGGTACACGAACTGGTTGGGATGCCAGTCATCTTCTTCGCTGCGGGCGATTTCGTAGTAGGTGCGGCCCTTGTCGGTCCACGATTTCAGTTCTTTGCCGTGGCGCTGCCAGAAGTCTTCGGGCAGCACGGTGGCGCCGGTGTAGAGCAGGCTGAAATCATCCAGCGCCCGGTCGTTTTCGTAATCTTCGCTGACGATGCCGGCAATCGAGGCTTTGATCCGCAGATTGATGTCCTTGGACACGAACACCACCGGTGCGCCGGGGTCGGACTCCTTCAACACCAGGATCGCGCCGAGGATATTGTTGTCCGGGATCACCGTGCCAAAACGCTTGCCGGCATTGAAATCACTGGTTTGGAACAGCAGCCGGCCGGCGCTGGCCGCGCCGCGCAATTGCAGGCCTTGCGGGCGTGCCAGTGCGATGCCTTGGCTGACATCGGTGCTGCCGTGGGCTTCGATCAATTCGTTGAGGAAGCGGCTGACTTGGCGCGCGTTGCGGCTGGCTTCGCTGGTGCCCTTCTTGCCGTTATCCAGCTCCTCCATCACCTGCATTGGCAGATAGACATCGTGTTCCTCGAACTTGAACAGTGCGGTAGGGTCATGCATCAGCACATTGGTGTCGAGCACATAGATGCGCTTGCCATGGGTCATGCGTGGGCTCCTGCGGGCAATAAACAGTGGCTCACCGCGTCCCGCTTTGCGGGGCAGTGACGAGGGATGAAAACAGGGGTGATCACTTGGTTTGTTCGGCCTTCAGTGCGTCAAGCACGGCTTGCGCATGACCGGCGATTTTCACCGGCTGCCATTGCTGGCGGATGACACCGGCAGGGTCGATCAGAAAGGTGCTGCGCACGATGCCCATGTATTCACGGCCATACAGCTTCTTCAACTGCACCACGCCGAAGGCATCGCACAGCGCACCATCGCTATCGCTGACCAGCTCGAACGCGAAGCCCTGCCTGGTGCAGAAATTCTGATGCGATTTGAGCGAATCCTTCGACACCCCCAACACCTTGGCGCCTGCGCGCTTGAACTCGGGCAGCAGGGCATTGAAGTCCAACCCCTCGGTGGTGCAGCCGGGGGTGGCGTCTTTCGGGTAGAAATACAACACCAACCAGTGGCCAGCGTATTCGGCCAACGTGGCGTGGGAGCCGCTGGACAGTGTCAGCGGCAAGTTGGGGATACGGTCGCCGATGGTGATCATCGACCTCAATACTTCATGGGATCCATGATCGCGTCAAGGTTTAAGTGATCGCAGAACTCAAGAAAATCATCGCGCAGTGAAGCAATATGCGTTTCCGCCGGAATACCGATGGTGAGCTGGGCCGAAAACATGTCGGCACCGGTCTGCATTGCGCGGTAGCGGGCGCAGTTCAGGCTTTCGATGGTGATGCCCTGGTGGTCGAAGAAGTCGGCCAATTGGAACAGGATGCCGGGCTTGTCGGCGGCGATCACTTCCACCACATACGGCAGCAGATTGGACTGCATCGGCTTGGGGCCGGTGCGATACCACATCAATTTCAGGCCCTCCTCGCGCTCCAGCTTGGTCAGCATGGTCTCGAGCTTTGCCACCGCATCCCACGAGCCGATTACCAGTGCGGTGACCGAGACATCGCGCCCCACTGTGGCCAGCCGGGTATCCACCAAGTTGCAGCCGGAATCGGCAATACGGCGCGTTACCGCCAATAGCGGGGTCTGCGGATGCGTGGTGTACGCCGTGATCAACAGGTGGTTTTCTTGCGGGGCGGGCCGGGCGGCAGTTTTGCTCAAAGCGATATTCCGGAAAATTCAAGGAAAATGCCGTCAGCACATGAGGGCATGGCGGCCAGCATACTTGCCGGCGGTTTACAGCCGCAAGTAAGATCATCCAGTTAATCGTGCTTCCCCCCACACGCGTAGCGGCTCCGTTGCGCCCCAAGTCGAGTCAGTCCTTTGCAACTTACCGGCAGCATTACCGCGCTGGCGACCCCGTTCACGGTGGCCGGTGACATTGATTTTCCCGCATGGGAACGATTATTGCAGGCGCAACTGGACGCCGGCACCCACGCCATTGTGGTGGCAGGTTCGACCGGTGAAGCGGCGACTTTGTTCGATGACGAATACGATGCGTTGTTGCGCAGTGCAGTGACCTATTGCGCCGGTCGTCTGCCGGTGTTGGCCGGCACCGGGCAGTCCAGCACCGCCAAAACCATTCGCTTCAATCAGCGTGTGGCGGCACTTGGGGCGGATGCCGCCTTGGTGGTGGTGCCGCCGTATGTGCGGCCCAGCCAGGCTGGATTACTGGCGCATTTTCGGGCGGTAGCGGACGGAGGTGGGCTTCCCGTTCTGCTGTATAACGTGCCCGGCCGCACCGGCTGTGACATGACAGCCGAAACCACCGGCGAGCTGTCGCTGCATCCCAATATCATCGGGATCAAGGAAGCGCGCGCCGATGCGGAGCGCATGGAGGCCCTGTTGCCGCTGCGGCGTGACGGCTTTGTCGTGCTCAGTGGTGATGACCCGACTGCGTTACGCGCCATGCTGGCAGGGGCCGATGGTGTGGTGTCGGTGGCCTCCAACGTGGTGCCAGGCAGCTTTGTGCGCTTATGCGCGCTGGCGCAGGCGGGCGATGCGGCTGGCGCACGCGCGCTGGATGACCGTTTAGCCGAGCTTTATCACTTTCTTGGGCTCGAATCGAATCCGATCCCGGTCAAAGCCTTGCTGACGCTGAACGGCATCGGCCACGGCCTGCGTTTGCCGCTGCAACCGCTATCATCTGCTCATGTCGCGCAGGCTAACCGTCTGCATGCGACCATTGCCCAACTTGAAGAATGCAGCCGCAACATCGCGGCCTGACAGGAGAACCAGATGCACCGTACTTCCCGCATGTCCAAGGCCGCCGCCCCGTTGGTTGCAGTGTTGCTGGTGACCAGTTTGTCCGGTTGCCACTGGTTCAAGAAAAAAAATGACCTGTACACCCAAAGTGCGGAACTACGGCCGTTGGAAGTGCCGCCAGGTCTGGATAAGCCGTCGGCGGAACGTGCCATGGCGCTGCCTAACGTCACACCCGGCACTACCGCCAGCGCCACAGCGCAGCCCGTGGCCAACCCCACTGGTTTTGCGGTTGCCGGTGAGCGCGATGCCGTGTTCGCCAAGGTAGGCGAAGTGTTGGCCGCCACCAGCGGTGTGCGCATCGCCAGCAAAGCCGAGATTCTGGGCACCTACGATGTTGATTATCTGGACAGCAAGTTCCTGGTGCGGGTCACCAAGGCCGGTGACAAGCTGTATGTGGCGGCGGTGGATCCGCGCGGCCTGCCGCCTTCGGGTGATGCTGCCGGCAAGCTGATTGCCGCACTGAAGGCGGTCATTGCCCCGTAAGTTGTTTGCGGCTCGGAGCTCACAAAAAAGGCGCCGGGAGGTGCCTTTTTTGTATCGATGGCGCGCTCTGATCAGCGCTCCAGCAACGGTAGCTTATTGGGCTTGCCATCCCAGTCCGCATGATCTGGCGGTGGGTCTTTGCGCACCGTCAGTACCGGCCATTCCTTCGCCAGCTCAGCATTGAGCGCAACGAACAGCTCTTGGCCTGCGGGCACGTCTTCTTCGGGATAGATCGCGCCAACGGGGCATTCCGGCTCACACAGCGTGCAATCAATGCATTCGTCGGGGTCGATCACCAGAAAATTCGGGCCTTCGTGGAAACAATCCACCGGACACACTTCCACACAGTCGGTGTGCTTGCACTTGATGCAGTTTTCGGTGACAACGAAAGGCATGGTGGTGTCCGTGGATCCGTGTTGCGGGATCGAATATTTTAGCGCGATTGCAAGACGATGAGCCGAGCGCCGTGTTCAGTATTGCGCTGGCGGAAAAGCTCGCTTGCCGGTACAATCCGCCCTCGCCTAACCCCCCTCCGCTCCGAACCGGCAGCCCCGCTTCGGCGCTTTCTTGCAACCTGACGCAAGGCGACGCACTTGAAGAATCCTGCACTCTTGGCACTTGAAGACGGCACCGTCTTTGAGGGCATTTCCGTGGGCGCGCCCGGTTTGTCCGTGGGCGAAGCGGTGTTCAACACCGCCATGACCGGGTATCAGGAAATCCTGACCGACCCCTCCTACGCGCAACAACTGGTCACGCTGACCTATCCGCATATCGGCAACACCGGTTGCACCGAGCACGATGACGAGGCCAGCAAGGTTTGGGCCGCGGGCCTGATCGTGCGCGACGTGCCGCGCCGGCCCAGCAACTGGCGCAGCCAAACCTCGCTACCCGAGTGGCTGCAGGTGCGCGGCATTGTGGCGATTGCCGGGATTGATACCCGCAAATTGACCCGCATCCTGCGCGAGCGCGGTTCGCAAAACGCGGCGCTGCTGGCAGGCTCGCGTCATGACGAGGTATTAGATGCCGAGCACGCCATCGAAGCGGCGCGCAAATTCCCCGGTTTGAAAGACATGGATTTGGCCAAGGTGGTCAGCACCACCGCAGGCTATCGCTGGAGCGAGGGCCAGCTGGATCTCGACAGCAATACGTTCGTTCGCGCTGAACCCAAGTGCAAAGTGGTCGCCTACGATTTTGGCACCAAGCGCAACATCCTGCGCATGCTGGCCGAGCGCGGCTGCGATGTGCATGTGGTGCCCGCACAGACGCCGGCGTCGGACGTATTGGCGATGCAACCCGATGGCGTGTTTTTGTCCAACGGCCCCGGCGACCCGGCGCCATGTGATTACGCGATTGCCGCCATCCGCGAATTCCTGAACGTCAAAATCCCGCTGTATGGCATCTGCCTGGGCCACCAGCTCTTGGGCCTGGCGATCGGTGCGCAGACCGTGAAGATGGCGCATGGCCATCACGGTGCCAACCACCCGGTGCAAGACCTCGACAGTGGACGGGTGATGATCACCTCGCAAAATCACGGCTTCTGTATCGATGAGGCCACACTGCCGGCGCGTGCGCGGGTCACCCATCGCTCGCTGTTCGATGGCACCAATCAAGGCATCGCACTGACCGATGCCCCGGCCTTCAGCTTCCAAGGCCATCCCGAAGCCAGCCCCGGTCCGCAGGACGTGGCCCCGCTGTTCGACAAGTTCGTTGCCCTGATGTTGGACAAGCAATCTGAGAACACCAAAAATGCCTAAGCGCAGCGATTTGAAAACCATCCTCATCATCGGTGCTGGCCCGATTGTCATTGGCCAGGCCTGCGAGTTCGATTACTCCGGCGCGCAGGCGTGCAAGGCGCTGCGTGATGAGGGCTATCGGGTGGTGCTGGTCAACAGCAACCCGGCCACCATCATGACCGACCCGGACATGGCCGACGCGGTGTATATCGAGCCGATCAATTGGCAGACGGTCGAAAAGATCATCGCCAAGGAAAAACCCGACGCCATCCTGCCCACCATGGGCGGGCAAACCGCGCTGAACTGCGCGCTGGATTTGGCCGACAACGGTGTGCTGGAGAAGTACAACGTCGAGTTGATCGGTGCCAAGCGCGAAGCCATCCGCATGGCCGAAGACCGCGAGCTGTTCAAGCAGGCGATGTCCGAAATCGGCCTGTCCAGCCCGAAATCGGAAGTGGCGCGCAGCTTTGCGCAGGCGCTGGAGATTCAAGCGCAAGTAGGCTTTCCCACCATCATCCGGCCCAGCTTCACTTTGGGTGGCACCGGTGGCGGCATTGCCTACAACAAGGAAGAATTCGAGGAGATCACCAAGCGCGGCCTGGAGCTTTCGCCTACGGGTGAAGTGCTGATCGAAGAATCCGTGCTGGGCTGGAAAGAGTTTGAAATGGAGGTGGTGCGCGACACCGCCGACAACTGCATCATCGTGTGCAGCATTGAAAATTTCGACGCGATGGGCGTGCACACTGGCGACAGCATTACCGTTGCACCTGCGCAAACCCTGACCGACAAGGAATACCAGCGCCTGCGCGATGCCTCGATTGCGGTGTTGCGGAAAATCGGTGTGGATACCGGTGGCAGCAATGTGCAGTTCGGCATCAATGCCAACGATGGCCGCGTGGTGGTCATCGAGATGAATCCGCGGGTGTCGCGCTCATCCGCATTGGCCTCGAAAGCCACCGGCTTCCCGATTGCCAAGGTGGCCGCCAAGCTCGCTGTGGGCTACACCCTGGATGAGCTGAAGAATGAAATCACCGGCGGCCTGACCCCGGCTTCGTTCGAGCCATCCATCGACTATGTCGTCACCAAGATTCCGCGTTTTGCCTTTGAGAAATTCCCTGCCGCCGATGCGCGCCTGACCACCCAGATGAAGTCGGTGGGCGAAGTGATGGCGATCGGTCGCAGTTTCCAGGAGTCGCTGCAAAAAGCGCTGCGTGGTTTGGAAATCGGCAAGATCGGGCTGGATCCCACCGGGCTGGATCTGGTCAACGAAGATGATCTGCGCACGCTGCGCCGCGAGCTGAAAGAGCCGGGCCCGGAACGCATCTTCCACATCGCCGATGCGTTTCGCGCCGGCATGAGCGTGGAAGATGTGCACGCGCTGTCATTCGTTGACCCGTGGTTCCTCGATCAGGTCGAAGAATTGATCGATGCCGAAATCGACGTGGTGCATCGCGGCCTGGATGGGCTGGATGCCAAGCGCCTGCGCGGCCTCAAGCGGATGGGCTTCTCCGATGCGCGCATTGCGCAACTGGCCGGCACCAACGAAACCGCGGTGCGCGCGCTGCGCAAAGCCTTCGCGGTGCGCCCGGTGTACAAGCGGGTGGATAGCTGCGCCGGCGAATTTGCCACCAGCACCGCCTATCTGTATTCGACTTACGAGGACGAGTGCGAGGCCAACCCCAGTGATCGCAAAAAGATCATGGTGCTGGGTGGCGGCCCCAACCGCATCGGCCAGGGCATCGAGTTCGACTACTGCTGCGTGCACGCCGCGCTGGCGCTGCGTGAAGACGGGTTCGAGACCATCATGGTCAACTGCAACCCGGAAACCGTATCCACCGATTACGACACCTCCGACCGTCTGTACTTCGAGCCACTGACGCTGGAAGACGTGCTGGAAATCGTGGAGCTGGAAAAGCCCTATGGCGTGATCGTGCAGTACGGCGGGCAAACCCCGCTGAAACTGGCCAAGGCGCTGGAAGCCAATGGCGTGCCGATCATTGGCACCTCGCCCGATTCCATCGATCTGGCGGAAGACCGCGAGCGCTTCCAGAAACTGGTGGAAGCACTGGGTCTGAAGCAGCCACCCAACCGCACCGTGCGCAGCGCCGAAGAAGCCCTGGTGCAGGCGCGTGAGATTGGCTATCCGTTGGTGGTGCGCCCCAGTTATGTGCTGGGTGGCCGTGCGATGGAAGTGGTGCATGCCGACGCGGATTTGTCGCGCTACATGCGTGAGGCGGTGAAGGTCAGCCACGATTCGCCGGTGTTGCTGGACCGCTTCCTCGACAATGCGGTGGAAGTGGATATCGACGTGATTGCCGACCGCGACGGCAATGTGCTGGTCGGCGGGGTGATGGAGCACATCGAAGAAGCCGGTGTGCATTCCGGCGATTCGTCGTGCTCGTTACCGCCGTATTCCTTGTCTGCACGCACCCAAGAACGCCTGCGCGAGCAAGTGGTGGCGCTGGCCAAGGCACTGCATGTGGTGGGCTTGATGAATACCCAGTTCGCGGTGCAAGTGGGTGTGGCCGAAGGCAGCGAAGCCGACACGATTTATCTGCTGGAAGTGAACCCGCGTGCCAGCCGCACGGTGCCGTTTGTGTCCAAGGCGATTGGCCAACCACTGGCCAAGATTTCAGCGCGTTGCATGGCCGGGATGACGTTGGCCGAACAAGGCGCGACCCGCGAAATCATCCCGAATTATTATTCGGTCAAAGAAGCCGTATTCCCGTTTGCCAAGTTCCAGAACGTGGATCCGATCCTCGGCCCGGAAATGCGTTCCACCGGTGAGGTGATGGGCGTGGGTCGCAGCTTTGAAGCTGCATTCGCGCGTGCCGAGGAAGCGGCCAATATCAAGGCCCCGCAGCCGGGCAAGGCGTTCATTTCGGTGCGTGATCCGGACAAGGTGCGGGTGTTGCCGGTGGCCAGGTACATGCTGGAACGCGGTTTCAGTATTGTCGCGACCAGCGGTACTGCCGAGTTTTTGAAGACCCATGGTGTGGTCTGTGAGCAGGTCAACAAAGTGGCCGAAGGCCGTCCGCATATCGTCGACCTGATCAAGAATGGCGAAATTTGCTACATCGTGAACACGACCGAAGGCCGTGCGGCGATTGCCGACTCGTTCTCGATCCGGCGCGAGGCGCTGCAAGCGCGCGTCACCTATTCCACCACCGTAGCCGGTGCCAACGCACTGCTACATTCATTGGACCACCGCGGCAAGGGCGACGTGCTCTCGCTGCAAGAACTGCACAAGGAGCTGGCATGAGCCGTGCACCCATTACCGCCAAAGGCGCGCAACGTTTGCGTGCCGAACTGGATGAACTGAAGTCGATCAAGCGCCCGGCCATCATTGAAGCGATTGCCGAAGCGCGTGCGCATGGCGACCTCAAGGAAAACGCCGAGTACCACGCCGCACGCGAACAGCAAGGCTTTATCGAAGGCCGCATCAAACACCTCGAATCCGAGTTGTCGCATGCGCAGGTCATCGATATCGCGCAGTTGGCGGCCGGCGATAAAATCGTCTTCGGTGCGACCGTGGTGTTGGTCGATTGCGATACCGATGAAGAAAGAACCTACCAGATCGTGGGTGATCTCGAAGCCGACATCAAGCAGGGCCTCATCGCGATTTCCTCGCCGGTGGCGCGTGCGCTGATCGGCAAACTCGAAGGCGATGCCATCACCATCGAAGCCCCCGGCGGCACCCGCGAATACGAGGTTGTGTCGGTCAAGTATTTGGGCTGAGTCGTGGCACGCCTGACGCTGCTGTTGCCCGCACTTTCGCGGTTTGCCGGACAAGCCTTGCCGGATGCATTAGGCAGGGCATTGGCGTGCGCCAACCGCAGTCGGCGTGAGGCAGGTGAAGTTGCGCAATTGATGCGGCATCTGCGGCCATTGCCCGCACGTTGGCCGCAGGCGGCGTTGACGCGGCTTCTGGATGCCGGCGAGGACGACGCCCGTGCTGCGCAGTGGTTGCGCGCAGATCCTGCGCATATTCGTCCTGATATCAACGGTGCGCGATTGCTGGGCATCGGTCGCAATCTGGGTATCGAACAGACCGACGTGGATGCGTTGCTGCCGGCCTTGCGGCCATTGTTTGGCGATGCCGGATTTGTGCTGGATGCGCCGCATCCGCAGCGCTGGTATCTGCGTTTGCCGCGCGGCAGTGCGGTGCCGGAATTTGCATCGCCCGATGCGGCATTGGGTGATGATGTGTTTCAACATCGCGCAGAAGGACCGGATGCGCGTCGCTGGCGCGTGTTGGAAAGCGAGGTGCAGATTGCGCTGCACAACCATCCGCACAACGCCACACGATTGGAGCACGGCCGGGTAGCGATCAATGCGCTGTGGTTCTGGGGGGGAGGGGTATTGCCCGACAGTCTTGCAAGCACTGCGGTGACCGTGTTTTCCGATGATCCCGTCGTGCAGGGCGCTGCGCTGCTGGGCACACTGGCGTGCATGCCGCTTGCCGATGTTCAACCGTCCACCGCGAATGCACTGGTGGACCTGCGCCATCAGCGCGATGTAGGTCGCTTGCTGCAGGAGTGGTTGCTGCCGGCTTGCGCGGAGGATGCACAGTTTGATTTTGCCGATGGCACCCTCTTCACGCTGACACGCGGGCAACGCTGGCGGTTCTGGCGCAGGCCATTGACCAGGCTTACGGCATGAATGTGCTGCGCCGCATTGTGCGCCGCCCGCCGCAGGCCGCAAGCGGCGAGTGGCCCACGCATTGGCCGGAGGTGTTGCGCCGCGTGCATGCCGCACGCGGCAGTGATGCGCGCAGCGCGCTGCCGCGCTTGGCGGATTTGTTGCCGCCCGAAGGTTTGAAAGGCATCGACGCGGCATTGGATTTGCTGCAGACCGCCATTGGAAATGACGCGCATATCCTGGTGGTCGGGGATTTTGATTGCGACGGCGCCACCGCCACTGCGGTGGCGGTACGCGGCTTGCGGATGTTGGGCGTACGCCGGCTCTCGCATGCGGTGCCCAATCGCATCGTGCATGGCTACGGGCTGACCCCGGCGTTGGTGGAAGAACTTGCGGAGTTGCAGCCGGATCTGTTGGTGACGGTGGATCACGGCATCGCCTGTCACGCCGGCATCCACGCGGCGAAAGCGCACGGCTGGAACATCCTCGTCACCGATCACCACTTGCCAGGGCCAGTACTGCCGCCGGCGGATGCCATCGTCAATCCCAATCAACCCGGCTGCAGCTTCGCCAGCAAGGCACTGGCAGGCGTGGGCGTGATGTTTTATGTGTTGCTGGCGCTGCGTGCGCGTTTGGGTGTACAGGCCGATCTTGCGACGTTGCTGGATCTGGTGGCGGTGGGCACGGTGGCCGATATGGTGCCACTGGATGCCAACAATCGAGCCTTGGTCGGCGCGGGGCTGCGCCGGCTGCGGGCAGGGCAAGGCTGCGCCGGTTTGCAGGCCTTGCTGGAGGTCTCCGGGCGCAAGGCCGGCACGCTGTCCACCACCGATATCGGGTTTGCCATCGGCCCGCGCATCAATGCCGCGGGTCGCTTGGAAGACATGGGCATCGGCATCGAATGTTTGTTGACCGATGATGCTGGCCAAGCGCGCGGGCTTGCCGCCATCTTGCAGGGCATCAACGAAGAACGCCGCGCCCTGCAAACCGACATGCAAGACATGGCAGAGGCCAGTTTGGATGGCATCGACACCCGGTATGCCGCGTGTTTATTCGACCCCGACTGGCACCCCGGCGTGGTCGGACTGGTAGCATCGAAACTCAAAGAACGCCTGCATCGTCCGGCGATTGCCTTCGCCCCCGCTGAACCCGATAGCCCCATGCTGCGTGGCTCGGCGCGTTCGATCCCGGGCTTTCATGTTCGCGATGCACTGGCGCTGGTGGATGCCCGCCACCCGGGCTTGATCGCCCGCTTTGGCGGTCACGCGATGGCGGCCGGCATGAGCCTTGCGCGGGAGCAATTCGAAGCCTTTCGCAGTGCGTTTGTCGCGGTCAGCGCCGAGCTGCTAAGTGAAGATTTGTTGGTGGATGTGTTGCGCAGTGACGGTGGTCTGCGCGCCGATGAATTTCACATCAGCACAGCACATGCCCTGCGCGATGGCGGCCACTGGGGGCAGGGTTATCCGGAGCCGCTGTTCGATGATGCGTTCGAAGTATTGCATTGGCGTGTTTTGAAAGAACGTCACCTCAAGCTGGAGCTTGGGCTGCATGGGCAACGCTTCAACGCCATCCAGTTCAACGGCTGGGACGGCGTGGAGCCGGCACGAAAAGCACGCATCGCGTATCGCATCGTGCCCGATGACTGGCGTGGCGGTGAGGCTATCCAATTGCAGGTGGTGCATCGGGAAGCGGCAGCCGCGTCCTCTCCCGCTTGAGCCCAAACAGCGGGCGCAGCCATTGCACGCGACGAATCAGGCACTCGTGCAGCACAAGGCAGCCGGCCAGCGTGCCGAAGATCACCAGCGATGCTTCGATGCCGGCACCCAGCCGCATCGGAATCAACCAATAGGCCAGCACCACGATCAAGGTCTGGTGCAGGATGTACCAGGAAAACACGGCTTCCGTGCAATAGGGGAGCCAGTGGAAGGGGCGGTTGAGGAGGGCGCGCGCCCAGCCGAACAGGGTGAGCAGCGCGATCCAGGTGTAGATCACGCGGGCGATACGTTCGATCAAATACCACGGCAGCAGCATGGCCCAATCGGGAATGGGGCCGGAGGGTGGGTAGTGGCTGATCCAGCGCAGGCCAAGTTCCACCCCGATGGCGAACAGTGCCAGCGCCAAGGTGATCCAGCGTAGCCGCTGCACTGCGTCCCAAAACCACACATGCGTCGCCAACAGGTAGCCCAGCAGGAACAAGGGCAGCGATTCCGCATGCACCGCCCAATCGTCGAACAGCGCATGGGTTTCCGGGAACTGCGGTGCCAGCCACAGCCGAACGCTCAATAGCCACACGATAGGCAAGATCACCAGCCCTGCGAGGGTGCGTGGCGACGGCAGCAGCCAACGTCTGGCCTGCTGCAGCAGTGGTGTGGCGAGCAGCAACAGCAAGGTGTAGGGCAGCAAATAGGCCAGATACCAGAGATGATTCCAAGTGGGCGTCAGCATGCATTGGCCGGCGCGGCAAAGCCCATGGGTCAGGTAAAGCGGGTAGAAGTGCAAGAGAGTGCCGGTATAGCCGTATTGCGCGCTGACCTGGACGTGGGTCTGTGGCGGTACCACCAGCAACATGCCGAACACCAGCGGCATCAGCAGGCGCAAGCTGCGTGCTCCGGCGAAGCGCCAGCGGCGCCCTTCAATCCCAGCAAGCCCAATCGCAATTCCGGAAATCATGAACAAAAGAGGCATCCGCCAGCGGTTGAGCGCGATCATTGGGTACTGCAACCATTCGGCTTGGTAGCTGCTTTTGATGTGGAAGTCCCAGCCGGCCACATAGACCATCGCCGCGTGGTACAGGATCAGCAAGCTGAAGGCAATGACGCGCAGGGCGTCGATATCGTGACGGCGTTGCATGCGGTGGATTCCGCTTCCCAGAAGGTTGCCAGCATCGGCACCCACGCGCGCTCCGGCTATCCAGAAGTGACCGTGCGACGCGGGTTTGGGACGAACCGCGGAACGCGGTGACGAGTCGGGATGGGCGGGTTTCCAGTACCACCTACAATGCGCAGATGCAGACTTCGCCGCCACCGTTCTACCAGCGCTATCAACCGTGGCGACGCGGCGTTGAGGTTGGCTATTGGGTTGTCCAGTACCTCGTCAGTGCATTGACCAACAGCATCACCGTGACGATGGATGTTGAACGCGCGCAATTGGGGTTCAAGGCATGGCAGCCAGTCGTCTGGGAAACCAGCTCCGCCGTGGTCGGGTTGGTATTGGTGCCGGCGGTGGTGTGGTTTACCCGGCGCTTCCCGCTGCATCTGGATACTTGGCGACGGGTACTCCCCATTCACCTTGTGGGCAGCCTGCTGTGGTCGATCCTGCATGTGCTGGGAATGGTGGCGCTGCGCAAGCTGGCCTATGCCAGTATCGGCGACCACTACGATTTTGGTTCGTGGTGGCGGGAGTTTGGCTACGAATACCTGAAGGATGTGCGCTCTTATGCCGGCGTGGTGCTGACCATCGAGGGCTACCGCTTCATCCTGCGCCGACTGCAAGGAGAGGCCAGTGTGCTGGATGCCCCCGATGAAGGCACACCGGTGGAACCAGTGGATCGGCCGGAGCGGTTTTTGGTGCGCAAGCTGGGTCGCGAATTCCTGATCGCGGCCAACGATATCGAGTGGCTGCAAGCCTCCGGCAATTACGTGAACCTGCATGTGCGCGGCCACGACTACCCGTTGCGCAGTACGCTGGCCAGTATCGAGGCGAAGCTGGATCCGGCGTGCTTTACCCGTATCCATCGCAGCTATATGGTCAATCTGGATCGTATCGCTTCAATTGAACCGCTGGAGACCGGTGATGCCCGTATTCATTTGAACGATGGGAGCAGCCTGCCTTGCAGCCGTACCTATCGTGGCGGATTGAAGCAAAGCGTGGGTCTTGACTCGGGCGGGTGAGTGACACCGATGCCATCTCAAATCGACTGCATCCGTCCACCGTCCACCGCGATTGACTGGCCGTTGACGTAGGCGGCCACTGGCGCGCACAAAAACGCGATGACGCCGGCGATTTCCGGGGCTTGTGCGAACCGCGCTACCGGCACCGTGGCCAGCATGCCGGCGGCGACGTCTTCTTGCGATTTGCCGGATGCCGCGCTGCGGTCGCGCAGGATTTGCTCTAACCGTTGGGTGTGGGTGTAGCCGGGCAGGACGTTGTTGACGGTGATGCCCGCGCCGCCCAATTCACGCGAGAGCGTCTTGGCCCAACTGGCCACCGCGCCGCGGATGGTATTGGACACGCCCAAGTTGGGGATGGGCTCATAGACCGAGGTTGAAATCACATTGACGATGCGTCCCCAACCGGCGGTACGCATGCCCGGCAGCAACGTTTGCACGAGGGCCTGCCCGGCAATCACGTGCTTGTTGAAGGCGTCTTGATACGCGCCAATATCGGCTGTATGCGCCGGTCCACCGGGTGGCCCGCCGGTATTGTTGATCAAAATATGCACCGGTGTTGCCGCCGCCAGTGCACCCACGCGTGCGCGCAAGGCATCGGTATCGGCCATATCCACCGTCAAGTAGCCGTGGGTTTGCGACTGTGGGCAGGGCAGGCTTGCAACTGTGTCGCGCAATGCACCCTCGCGCCGGGCCAGCAGCGTCACGGCTGCCCCTAGCGTAGCCAGTTCCACTGCCGTTGCGCGGCCAATGCCTTCCGAGCCGCCGCAGACCAGTGCGTGTTTTCCAGTGAGATCCAGTTGCATGGGGCCTCCAACGATGAGGCTTGATTGTAAGCGTGCAAACGTAAGGCTCTGCAATGATCCAATCTTGCCGCTTGCGTGGGCATAGGGTGCCCAGCGCAACAAGCCCAGGTCAAAGCGGCATGCCCAGCAGCTGTATCAAGCACAGCGATGCGACCGCCAGCAGTGTGCCGATACCGGTTGCCGCCAGCACGTCGCTGGGGTAGTGCAGCCCCAACACGACGCGTGAAACCGCAACGCTTGCGGTGAACGGAATCAGCAACCAAGCCAGCTTTGGGTAATAAGCGACGGCGACCACGCTGAAGGCGACCGCGTGCAGGGTGTGTCCAGAGGGGAAGCTGTACTCATCCAAGGGTGCGATCCAGGCACGAATACGCAGATCGCTGGCAAACGGGCGTGATCGCCGTGTGTGCCGTTTCAGCGATCGGTACAAGAGCAGGGCAACCACGCCGATAGCCGCCAAGTGCAGCGCGGCACGCAGGCCGGTCGCGCCATTGACGACTACCAACATGGCCATCAAGCCGTACCAGAACACACCATCGCCTAAGCGGCTGACGGTGGTGAAGTAGCGCAACATATAGCGCCGGCTGCATAGGGTATTGGCACGCAGGCACCAGGATTGTTCAACGGCGAGTAGCCGTTCATGGGAGCGCGGTTGCGACATGGCGATCACCCCGTATGGTCAGCGATTGCAGGATCTGGTCAAACGCTTCAGCCACCCGCGCCGGTTGCAAACCGGAGACAGCATCGCGGCAAGCCAGGCGCATTTGGGTGAGGTTGGTGTTATCACTTCCAAGCCGCATTGTGGCTGCGATAAAGGCAGCGTCGTCATTGCACGCGATCGCGGCGCCCTGCACACCGTCTTGCAGCGCCTCATGCGCTGCGCCGTAATCGAATGCAATCGTGGGGATGCCGCTTGCCAGCGCTTCCAGGGTCACGTTGCCGAAGGTTTCGCTAAGGCTTGGAAACAAAAATAAATCACCACTGGCGAAGTGGCGCGCCAGTGCTTCGTTGCGTTGAATGCCGCAAAAAAGGAAGTCCGGATTTTCACGCTGCAAGGCTGCACGGGCGGGGCCGTCCCCAACCCAGATGAAGCGCGCTTGCGGGCGTATCTGTTGCAGTTGGCGAAAGGCGCGGACCGCCAATGGCAGGTTTTTTTCAGCGGCAATGCGGCCGACATAAATCACCGCCAAATCGTCGTCTTTCAATCCCCAGCGCGCGCGCAGGCGTGGATCCCGCAGATTGGGGTGAAACATCTGTGTATCCACCGCACGCGGTAACCGAATCACATTATTGAACCGCTGGCCTTCAAGAAAGGCTTGCAGTTCACGCGTAGGCACCAAGGTGGCCTGCGCGCTGTTGTGGAAATGCCGCATCCATCGCAATGCTGTGCCCTGTAGCCAGGGTGCACCGTAGCTGCGTACATAATCGTCGAAACGGGTATGGAACCCGCTGATGGCTGGGATTTGCAATTGCCTAGCGGCACGCAAAGCCGACCACCCCAGTGGACCTTCGGTAGCCACATAGATGGCATCCGGCCGACATTGCCGCCAGCGGTTGCGCAATAGATGCGTGGCAGGGAGGCCAAACTTGAGGCCGGGGTAGCGGGGCAGGTTGGCGCCACGCACCAGCGTGCAATGTTCCGACGGACTGTGTTCTGCCTGTTGACGTGGCCGCACCAAAGAAACGTTATGCCCGCGTTCGCGTAGGCCATGTTCGAGCCCCTGCACCGTCAGTGCAACGCCGTTGATTTCCGGGGGGTAGGTTTCGGTGACGAATGCGTAATGCATATGCGCGGCGTAGGCACCAATTGAACGTGATCAGCCTCGGGCTCGGTCGTGACCACACGGTGTCGCTGGGATGACGCAACAATGACGCGTAAAAATAAAGCCCGCACGTGGCGGGCTTTATTGCAAAACTTTGGTGCCGAAGGTGGGACTCGAACCCACACGCTTTTAAGGGCGGCGGATTTTGAGTCCGCTGCGTCTACCGATTCCGCCACTTCGGCGTGGAGCGTGCAAGTATAGCGGAGAGTTACGTTTATGCCACCCTGTTCGTGAAAATTTGTGTCGCAGGCAGGGTGCGCAGGAAGCTGGTGACTGCCGGGCCAAAGCGGGCGGCGTCGACCAGAAAGGCGTCATGGCCTTGTGGCGAGGGCATGGGCAGAAAGCGGGTTTCGCAGCCGGCATTGCGCAAACCGGCGGCGATTTCTTCTTGTTGCTGGATCGGGAACAGGATGTCGGTCTTGACCCCGATCACCAGTGCCGAGTGCACGCCCTCAATCGAGGATAGCCCGTGCAAGGTGTCGCCGCCGTGCGCTTCGCCCAGATCAAACCAATCCATCGAACGGCTCAAGTACAAATAGCAATTGGGGTCGTACTTGCGTACAAAGCGGCGGGCGTGGGCTTCCAGATAACTTTCGACTTCAAACTCCAGGCCAAACGGCTCATCGTCCTCGCGCTGCTCGGCGTCCAGCCGCACGCGGCCAAAGCGGCCGTCCCATTCCAGTGCCGAACGATAAGTCACCACGCCCAGTTTGCGCGCCATGCGCATCCCGTTTTCGGGATAGTGGTCCTCACTGTAGTCGCCGCCGTTCCAGTGCGGATCGAGGCGAATGGCTTCGCGTTGCAACGAGCGAATCGCAATCGAAAACGGCAGCGCACGCGCCGCGCCGCAGATATTGATATGGCTGCGGGCGATGCCGGGGTGGCGCGCCAACAACGACAGCGCGGTCATGCCGCCCATCGAATTGCCCAGCACGCAGGCCAGTTGCTCGATGCCCAGCTCGCGCACAACCGCCAGTGCGGCGTCGGCACCGTCTTCGATGGACAGCTCCGGGAAATCGAGGCGATAGGACGCGCCAGTGTTGGGGTTGATGCTGGCCGGCCCGGTGCTGCCTTTGCAACTGCCCAGTGCGTTGACGCACAGCACAAACCAGCGCTGGGTGTCGATGGGCTTGCCGGGGCCGATCATCCATTCCCACCAGCCAGGTGCGGGGTTGCCAGTATTGGACGCCGCGTGCGCATCCGGCGACATCCCGGTCAACACCAGGATGGCGTTATCGTGCGCGGCATTCAGCGTGCCCCAAGTTTCATACGCCATGCGCGCGCCGTGTAGCGCGCCGCCGCGCTTGATCGGAAACGGCGAGGGCAGATCAACCCAGCGGGTGCCGGGCGGGATGAATTCGGCCATGGCGATAACAAGGAAATTGAGCGATGGCCCATCTTCCTCCTTGCTTGTCCTGCCGGTGATGCCGAAACGGCATACCGTTATGCGTGTAGTCAGGGGGTGCCGATCACCAAGTCCACCGCGTCCTTGGCCGGCAAGTGCACGCGCAGTGGTTTGCTTTGCAGGTCACCGGCTTGCGGCATGGCCTCGCCAGTGGCCGATAGCCGCGCCACCAGTTCCACTTCGGTCATTTGCGAAAGCTTCAAGGTGGGCATGGGGCTGTCGGCGTCGCTGAGGCTGGCGCTGAACGGGAGTTCGGAGACGGCGTGTTTTTGTGCGGCGACCGGCATCGGCGGGCCGCCCACTTGGCGGGCGATGACAAATACTTTTGCATCCGGCTGCAAACGCACCCGCGCTGCCAGCGAGGGATCCAGTGACACCTTCACGGTTAGCAGGACGGATGCCGCCGCTGCCGGTGGTGCATCGGGCAGTGGCGGTTGCCCGGCCAAGTTGCGGGCGACGTTGATTTCCTTGCGCAAGCTGGCGGCGGTGCTGGCATCCACTTGCGCCAACAATGGCGCCCAGGTGGCCGCAGCTTGCGCATTCTGGCCGGCCTGGCGCTGCGCCACGCCGAGGAACCAACGCGCGCGCTGATGCTTGGGATTGATCTGCAAGGCGCGGTGCAAAAGTGCCAACGCCTGTGCATCGAAGTTGTGTGCGGCATCGGCCATGGCGCGGGCTTGCGCGGCATCGGTTTGCAGGTCGGCATCGTCGGCGGACAAGGCGGCGGCCTTGGCAAACGCATCGCGTGCGCCGCCGGTATCGCCGGTGCGCTGATACGCCTGCGCCAGCAACACCCAACCTTCGGCTTGCTTGGGGTCGCGCGCCAGTGCGGTCTTGAGTTGTTCGATGGCCGCTTCCAGCGTTTGCGGGGCTTGCCGGGCGGCGGCATCCAGTGCCTGCGGGGTGCCGAGCAATTGATACAGCAAACCGGCCGAGAGCAGGCTGATGCCCGCAATGCCCAGTGCCACGCCGCGTGCGCTGGCCCACAGCGGGCGCAGCACGGTGGCCAGCACGATCAGGCCCAGGACGATGGCAATAACGATGAGTGCGGCCATCACCATTCCTGCCCATCGTCGTTGGCCACGTTGCCGGTAGCGGGTTTGCGTTTGCGCACGATGGCGGTGATCGCGCCTGCGCCCACCAGCAGCAGCAGTGCCGGGCCCACCCACA
Source organism: uncultured Thermomonas sp. (assembly GCF_937872235.1). Taxonomy (NCBI): domain Bacteria; kingdom Pseudomonadati; phylum Pseudomonadota; class Gammaproteobacteria; order Lysobacterales; family Lysobacteraceae; genus Thermomonas; species uncultured Thermomonas sp. The sequence goes on along the minus strand of NZ_CALMPC010000135.1, from coordinate 10,914 downwards.
ACAGCCAGGTGCTGCCTTCGAATCTGGGGTTGTACAGCACGAATTCGCCGTAGCGTTGCACCAGGTAGTCCTTGATCTGCGCATCACTCTTGCCTTGCCGCATCAAGTCCAAGACTTCGTGACGCAGTTGCAGGGCGATCAGCGCGTTGGAGTCGGCCAGCGATTGGTTTTGGCACATCACGCAGCGCAGTTGCAGGGTCAGCTGATGAAAGCGGGTTTCTTCGCCACTATTGCGAAACACCAAGGGCGCGGCGTCGGTTTGTTGGCCGGCTTGGGCGAACACCGGCAGCGCGACCGCCAGCGTGGCCAGCCAGAGCAATGCGGTGAGCAGAATCCGCATCATTGCGCGGCCTCGATCTTGCCCAGCAGCGGCAGCAATTGAGTCTGGATGATGGCATCGGTCAATGGCCCCACATGCTTCCAACGCACGATGCCGTGGCCATCCACCAAGAAGGTTTCCGGCGCGCCATACACGCCCCAATTCAGTGCGGTGCGGCCTTCCACATCAGACAGCACCACCATGTACGGGTTGCCGAATTGTTCCAGCCAGCGCAGCGCATCGGCGGGTTCGTCTTTCCAGTTGTAGCCCACCACGCGCAGACGTTTGGTTTCGGCAAAGCGGGTCAATACCGGGTGCTCGACGCGGCATTCCACGCACCAACTGCCCCACACGTTCAGCAGGAACGGCTGGCCGCGCAGGTCGGACAATTTCACCGTGTAGTTGAGGTCGTGCAGCACCGGCAGCGCGAACTCCGGCGCGGGTTTGCCGATCAGCGTCGAGGGCAGGGCATCGCGGTCGGGTTTGCGGCTCATCCACACGCCTGCCGCCAACAGCGCGGCAAGCACGGCGAACGCCGCCAACGGCAGCCAACGGGCGGGTTTCATGCGCGCTCCTTGCGAATCGTGCGGAAGCGCTTGTCGGTGGCAGTGATGCCAGCGCCGAGCGCCATCAGCAGCGCGCCGGCCCAGATCCAGCGCACGAATGGCTTGACATGCACCCGCAGTGCCCAGGTGTTGTTGCCCAGCGATTCACCGAGGGCCACATAGGCATCAGCAAACACGCCACGGGCGATGCCCGACTCGGTCATCACTTGGCCACCGGCGCGGTAGCGGCGTTTTTCGGGATGCAGCTCCACATCGAAACGGCCGTTGTGCAGCACTTGCACGGTGCCGTAATCGGACACGTAATTGGGGCCTTGCACGCTGCGAATACCATCGAAGCGGAAGCTGTATGCGCCGAGTGTGACAGTGTCACCGGCTTTGACTGCCAGCTCGCGTTGCAGGTTCAGGCCTTCGACCAATAACGCGCCGATCAGGAACACCGCGATACCCAGATGGGCCACGCTCATGCCCAGCATTTCGCGGGTCATGCGCCCGCCCGGTGCGCGCAGGCGCGACCACACAAACCGTAGCGTGCCCAGCGCCACCCATACCGCACCCAGCACACCAGCGGCCACTTTCCATTGCCCTTGCGGGGCCAGAAAGAACGCCACCACCCCCAACAGCACGGCCAATGCCGCCCAGGGTGCCAGCAGGCGCAGCGGCGAGCTCATCTGTTCACGTTGCCAGCGGGTCAAGGGGCCCAGCGGGACCAGCGCCACCAGCGGGGCCATCAGCACGATGAACATGATGGCGAAGTAGGGCGGGCCGACCGAAATCTTGCCCAGCTCCAGTGCGTCGGCCAGTAGCGGATACAGCGTACCCAGCAGCACCATCGCGCAGGCGCAGGCCAGCAACAGATTGTTGAGCAGCAGCAGGGTTTCCCGCGAGCCGGCGGCGAATGGTTTGGCATTGGATTCGGTATCGGGTGCGCGCAATGCGTACAGCAGCAGCGAGCCGCCAATCACGATGCCAAGGAAGATCAGCACGAACAGGCCGCGCCCGGGGTCGGCAGCAAAGGCATGTACCGAGGTCAGTACGCCCGAGCGCACCAGGAAGGTGCCCAGCAGCGACAGTGAAAACGCGGTGATTGCCAGCAGCAATGTCCAGCCGCCAAAGCTGCCGCGTTTTTCGGTGACCGCTTGCGAATGCAGCAGCGCGGCACCGGCCAGCCATGGCATGAAGCTGGCGTTTTCGACCGGATCCCAGAACCACCAACCGCCCCAGCCCAATTCGTAATACGCCCACCACGAACCAATGGCGATGCCCAAGGTGAGAAAGGCCCAGGCCGCATTCGTCCACGGCCGCGTCCAACGCAGCCATTGTGCGTCGATGCGGCGTTCCAGCAGTGCGGCAATGGCAAACGCAAACGGCACCGCAAAGCCGACGTAGCCGGCATACAGCATCGGCGGGTGCATGATCAGGCCGGGGTCTTGCAGCAGCGGGTTGAGGTCGCGGCCTTCGCCGGCGGCGGGCAGCAAGCGCGCAAACGGGTTGCTGGTGAAAATCAGGAACGCCAAAAAGCCTGCAGCCACAATCCCCATCACGCCCAGCACACGCGCCACCACGGGCTGCGGCAATGCGCTGGAAAAGCGCGCCACGGCGGCGGTCCACAGCGCCAGAACCAAGGCCCACAGCAGCAGCGAGCCTTCATGCGCGCCCCAGACTGCGGTGTAGCGGTACAGCATGGGCAGCAGTGAGTTGGAGTTCTCGGCCACGTATTGCACCGAGAAATCACCCACCACAAACGCATGGGTCAAGATGGCAAACGCCAAGCCCACCAGCAGCAATTGCATGTAGGCCGCAGGCCGCGCAATGGCCATCAGCGGCGCGATACCGCGCTGCGCACCCAGTAGCGGCAGCAGCGCCTGCAGTGCCGCAACCAGGAACGCCAGGATCAGGGTGATCTGGCCAAGCTCAGGCAGCATTACGGTGTGCCTGCCGCGGGGGCGGGTTGCGCATCCTGCACCTGATGTTTCTTGTGCGCCTGCGCCATCTTGTCGGCGACTTCCTTGGGCATATAGGTTTCATCGTGCTTGGCCAGTACTTCTTCGGCCACGAACACCTTGCCCCGCATGCGGCCGGTGGCGACCACCGACTGATTCTCGCGGAACAGATCGGGCAGGATGCCGGTATAGACCACCGGCAGGCGCGCATCGCCATCGTCCACCTCGAAATGCGCCTCCATCGAACCGACGGCACGCTTGAACGAGCCCTTGGCCACCATCCCGCCCAGGCGGAAACGCGCATCGCCATTGCTGACATGGGGGCCGGCGCTGCCGTTCAGGATTTCATGCGGCGTATAGAGGTAGGCCACATTGCGTTGCAGGGCCATGGCGATCAACGCCGTGGCAATACCTGCGGCAGCAAGCAAGGCAAGAATCAGGATCAAGCGGCGTTTACGAGTGGGATGCATGGTGTGTGGGTCAGTCCCGCGACAGCGGAAGGTCCGGGTTGCGAGTAGGAGAGGAGGGTTTGCGTGCATTGCGCAGCTTGGCGGCGCGCAGGGCGGCGTGGATTTGCAATTTGGGGATGAGGATGTCCCACAGCAGCACGCTGGCGAACACCGCGTAAGCACCGATGACGTACTCGCGATAGCTCATCGCGCGCCCCCTGCGGCCAATTTGGCGACCCAATCCTTGCCGGTTTCGCGGCGCAGATTGTCGGCACGGGCGCGGGCCAGCAGTGAGCCCACAAACCACAATTTGGTGCCGATGATCATCCAGATCAGTGGCCACATCATGCTGGGGTCCATCTGCGATTTGCCGAACAGGCTGATGGTTTGGCCTTGATGCAGCGAGTTCCACCACACCACCGACCAGCGGATCACCGGCAACAGCGCAACCCCAACGATGGCCAGCAAGCCTGCCGCACGCGCGGCGTTGCGGCGGTCGTCGATGGCGGCATACAGGCCGATCACGCCCAGATACAAAAACAGCAGGATCAGTTCGGTGGTCAGCCGCGGATCCCAATCCCACCACGTGCCCCACATCGGCCGGCCCCAGATCGAACCCGTCGCCAAGGTAATGAGAGTGAAGGCCGCACCGGTGGGCGCACATGCCATCGCCAAAATTTCACACAGCTTGATCCGCCAAATCAGTGCGATGGCCGAATACAGTGCCATCAGCGCAAAGGCCGCCATGCTCATCCACGCGGCGGGTACATGAATGTAGAGAATGCGGAAGCTATCGCCTTGCTGGTAGTCGGCAGGCACCTGCAAGAGGGCGCCATACAAGCCCACCGCCATGGTCAGCACGCCCAGCAGATAGGCCCACGGCGTCCAGCGGGCGGCAAAGCGATCAAAGTACGGCGGCGAGCCGAGTTGGTGGAACCAGCGGATCAATGGGGACATCGTGGCCTGAGACAGTGGCGGCGCAACGGCGGCTGCGGGCAATCCTGCCAAGGATACCAGCCCGCCTTGGGGCTGGTATCCCCATTCACCACGGAAACCGCTTACTGCACTTGGATGCTGCCCTGCATCAGCGCCAGATGGCCGGGGAAGCTGCAGAAGAACTTGAACGGGCCGCCGTCCTTGATCTTGGCCACATCGAAGCTGACCGAGGTGGATTCGCCACCGCCAATGACCTTGGAATGTGCAATCGCACGGGTATCGCCGGCCTTGACATGGGTGGCCGGGTCGGCTGCGCCATCGGCGGCGATGCCGGCCATGTCGGCTTCCTTCGCAATCACCACGTTATGCCCCATCACATTGGCGGCCAGCTTGCCGGTGTGCTTGAGGTTGATGGTGAACTGGGTGCAGCTGGCCGGCACGGTGATCGAATCGGCGTTGTATTGCATCATGTCGTTGGCTTCGACGGTGGTTGCGCAATCGGCCACCACGGCCGGCTTGCTGCTGGCTGCCGCCGGTGCTGCTGCAGGCGCAGGTGGGGCTTCCGCCGGGGCCGCAGCAGGGGCTTCGGCAGCAGCCGGGGCCGCTGCGGGGGCAGTGGTGTCGGTGGGGGCTTCGGACTTGCCGCAGGCGGCCAGGGCCAACGCAACAGCACCGGCCAGCAAAAGATGACGGGACTTCATGGGTAGAACTCCATAGTTAGGGGGCTGGCCCTGCGGCCAGTACACGTATTGTCTGCCTGTGAATGTGAAGCTGGCCTTGACTTGTCTCAAGTGTGAATGGGGGCGTCCTGCAGCGCTTTACCGCCATGCAGTGTCCGATCATGGCGTGTCATTGATGTGCAATCCGTAGCGCCGCTGCGGCGGTGACGGGGGCCAACACCAGCGACAGCACCAGCCCGGCACCCAGCAATAGCAGCGCGCCACTGGCATCCATGCCTTGCGCATGCGCGGCCACCGCGCCGGCACCGAATACCAGGACCGGCACATACAGCGGCAGTGCCAGCAGCGCCACCAGGATGCCGGCACGCCGCATGCCCACGGTAAGGGCAGCCACTACCGCTCCCAGCAGGCTGAGAATGGGTGTACCCAGCAGCAAGGACGCCAGCAGTACCGGTAGTTGCGTATGCGGCAGATGCAATAACTCACCCAGCAAGGGCACCGCCACAATCACCGGCAATGCGGTGGTCAGCCAGTGCATCACGGTGCGCACCAATATCAACCACCACAGCGGCACCGGGGCCAGCATCCATTGCTCCAGCGAGCCGTCTTCGGCGTCGCTGCGAAATAAATGATCCAGCGCCAGCAGCCCGGCCAGCAGAACCGCCAACCACAACACCGCCGAGGCCACCGGCGCCAGCGATTTGGCATCCCCCCCCAAGCCCAAGGCAAACAACACCACCGTCAACAGCGCAAACAGCGCCGGTTGCAGGGCATCGCCACGCCGCGCCCACAGCAAGTGCAGGTCGCGGGCCATCAGGGCGCGGGCGGCTTGCAGCATCATGCGGCGTGCTTGCCCAGTTCCAGCAGGCGGGTGCGTACCGGCGGCGCGGCATACGCGCCGTGGGTGGTGATCAGCGCGGCACCACCTGCGCGCAAATGCGCCTGCACCATTTGGTTGACCAAATGGATGCCGTCCAGATCCAGATTGGCATAGGGCTCATCCAGCAACCATAACGGCGCGGGGGAAAGCCACAGCCGCGCAAGGCCCAGGCGTTTTTTCTGGCCCGCTGATAACGTGCGCACCGCGGCATCTTCATACCCGGCCAAACCGGTGATTCCCAATGCCGCTTCCGCGGTTTGCGTGCGGCGATGGCCATGCAGGCCGCACAGATAATGCAGATTATGCAGTGCAGACAGATCCGCCTTCAGCCCCGGCAGATGCCCCAAATAGGCGATGTGCCGGGCACGCGAGGCTGCGTCGGCCGCCACGCCTTCGATCTCGATCACCCCTGCATCAGCGCGCAGCAAACCCGCCAGGACGCGCAGCAGCGTGGTCTTGCCGGCACCATTGCCGCCTTGCACCAGCAAGGCTTCATTGGCATCGACGGAAAACGCCAATGGCCCGAACACCAAAACGTCATCACGCGAGAACGCAAGCGCGCGCACGGCAAGCAGAGGTAATGATGGCGAGGGGATAGTTGGCATGAATGGGCGATTTTAACCGGCTACGGCCACTGAAAGGCGCCGCCGTCACCAAGCTGGCCTGCGCGATTGCGTACACTTTCCATCCCCACACCGTTCAGAGCTGGCGATGCGCGTTGAGACCAAACTGCCCAAGGTGGGCACCACCATTTTTACCGTGATGTCGCAGTTGGCGGCGCAGCATGGTGCGGTCAATCTGGGTCAGGGCTTTCCGGACTTCCCGGTACCGGCGCGCTTGGTGGAGGCACTGACCCGTGCGATGCAGGCGGGGCATAACCAGTATTCGATGATGACCGGCATCCCTGCGCTGCGGCAGGCAATTGCCAGCAAGACCGCGCGCTGCTACGACTGGATGCCGGATGTGGATGCCGAAATCACCGTCACCAGCGGTGCCACCGAAGCGATCTTCAACGCCATCCATGCGGTAGTGCGCGCCGGTGAAGAGGTCATCGTGCTGGATCCGTGCTACGACTGCTACGAGCCGGCGATCGAGTTGGCTGGGGCCACCGCCGTGCATGTGGCGTTGAATCCGCAGACCTTTGCCCCCGATTGGGACGCAGTGCGTGCGGCGATCACCCCGCGCACCCGCATGTTGATGATCAACAGCCCGCACAACCCATCCGGGGCGATGTTCAGCGCGGCCGACATGCAAGCCCTGATCGCGCTATTGGATGGCACCGAAATTATTTTGCTCAGTGACGAGGTGTACGAACACATCGTGTTTGATGGTGCGCGGCATGAATCGGCGCTGCTGTACCCGCAATTGCGGCAACGCGCTTTCGTGATCTCGAGCTTCGGCAAGACCTACCACTGCACTGGCTGGAAGTTGGGCTATGCGATTGCGCCGCCTGCGCTGTCGGCCGAGTTCCGCAAAGTGCATCAGTACAACGTGTTTTGTTCGTTCAATCCGGCCCAGCATGCGTTTGCCGAAATGATCGAGGCCGAGCCCGAGCATTACGAAACGCTGGGCGCGTTCTATCAAGACAAGCGCGACCGCTTCCGTGCGCAGCTGGCCACGACAAGATTGAAGCTGCTGCCGGTCCCGGGCGGGTATTTCCAGTTGGTGGATTATTCGGCGGTGAGCGACCTGCCCGATTTGGAATTTGCGCGCTGGCTGACGCAAGCGCACGGTGTGACGGGGATTCCGCTATCGCCGTTCTATGCCAATCCGCCTGCCGGCCAACGGTTATTGCGGCTGTGTTTTGCGAAAAACGAAGCCACGGTGTACGCTGCGGTCGAACGCTTGTCCAAGTTGTAATCCCGCCACCGGAGGCAGCCATGTCCACCGACAAGTCCATCGCCCTGCTATTGGCACTGCTGCTGACCGCTGCTGCGGTGTTCTTGGGTTGGCGGGTGGTGAGCGCCCGTCCGATGCCCGTCCCCCCAACTGGAGCCATGCCCGTGAGTAGCCGTCAATTGCAGGATATTTATTTCGGGATGGGCTGTTTTTGGGGCGCGGAAAAACGCCTGCGTGCGGTGCCCGGCGTGGCCGAGGTGGAAGTGGGTTATGCCGGTGGCGATGCGCCTGAAGTCGGTTATGAAGATGTGCTGCGGGAAGAACAACTGATTCGCGGTGGCCGCAGCCACGCCCGCAACCATGCCGAAGTGGTGCGGGTGCGTTATGACCCCAAGCAGCTGGATTTGATGACGCTGCTGGCCACGTTCTGGGAAAACCACGACCCCACCCAGGTGGGCGGGCAGGGCAATGATCTGGGCAGCAATTACCGCAGTGCGATCTACTTCACCAATGCGGCGCAAAAGGCGTTGGCCGAACAAAGCCGCGACATCTATCAGGCCAATCTCGGCAAGGCCGGTTTTGGCACCATCACCACCGAAATCCTGCCGGTACGCAACTACAACCGCGCCGAGGAAAACCATCAGGACTATCTGCTGAAAAACCCGCAAGGCTATTGCGGGCTAGGCGGCACAGGGGTTGCCTTTGGCAAAGGTGTCAACCCGCAAGCCACGCCCGCATTGGATGCCAGCACCCTGAATGCTGCGCGGCAGTTGGTGGTGTATGAGGCCGAAGACTGCGCCTATTGCGAACGCTTTCAGGCCGATGTGCTGGCGCATTGGTCTGCGCCGGTCGCCTTTGTGAAGACGCGCTCGCAGCAAGCACCCAGCGGCTGGGCATTGGCAAAATCACTGGTGGCCACGCCGACGATTGTGCTGTTCGAACACGGGCACGAAGTCTCGCGCTTCACCGGCTATGCCGGTGATGCCAAAAAATTCTGGCAGTGGTTGGGCTTTCATCTGCTTACAAAAGAGCAACAACAAATCGCCTTCGACAGTGGCACCGAGCTACCCGGCACCGGCCCGTATCTGGACGAGCACCGCGCGGGCACCTATGTGGATCCGATCAGCGGCGTGGCGCTGTTTCGCAGCGATGCCAAATTTGATAGCGGCTGCGGCTGGCCCAGTTTCTTCGAACCGAAGGCCGGCGCATTGGAATTCATCGACGACAACAGCCACGGCATGCACCGTGTCGAAGTGCGCAGCACCAGTTCCGGGATCCATTTGGGCCATGTGTTCGATGATGGCCCCCCGCCCACCGGCAAGCGTTATTGCATCAATGGCAAAGTGTTGAAATTCATCCCCGATCCGCCCAAGGCGTGACACTTCAGGACACCGCATGCAAAACCTCCGCGTCTCCATCGTGCAGGGCGATACCCGCTGGCATGACCCCGCCGGTAACCGCGAGTACTACGGCCATTTGATTGCGCCGCTGCACGGCACCACGGATTTGGTGGTGTTGCCGGAAACCTTCACCAGCGGGTTTTCCAACGAGGCCATTGGCAACGCCGAAGACATGCACGGGCCCACCGTGGCGTGGCTGCGCGAGCAAGCGGTCAAGCTGCAAGCCGCCATCACCGGCAGCGTGCAGGTGCGTACCCCGGAAGGTGTGTTCAATCGCATGTTGTTTGCCACCCCCGATGGCCAATTGACGCATTACGACAAGCGGCATTTGTTTTCCTTCGCCAAGGAACACGAACGCTACGCCGCAGGCAGTACGCGGGTGGTGGTGGCGTGGAAAGGCTGGCGGATTTTATTGCAGGTCTGTTATGACCTGCGCTTCCCGGTGTTTTCGCGTAATCGGTTCGATGCCGGGCAGGCGGGGCAGGCCGATTACGATCTTGCCCTGTATGTCGCCAACTGGCCGGCGGTGCGCGCCTACCCGTGGAAAACATTGCTGCGCGCCCGCGCCATCGAGAATTTGAGCTATGTGGTGGGCGTCAATCGCGTAGGCACCGACGGCAACGGCCTGCATTACTCCGGTGATAGCGCGGTGATTGATTTTCTCGGCCACCCACTCAGCGAAGCAGTCGATGCCGAAGTGGTGTCCACCATGCTGCTGCAAGCTGCCCCGCTGCTGGAGCACCGCGCCAGGTTCCCGGCGCTATGTGATGCCGATGGGTTTGGATTGGGCGAGGATCAATAAAACAGGGTAATCATCAAGGTATTGTTCCCTTGAGTGAATGACTTGGGAATACGGGTATCTATTTTTATTTTTGGCGTGAGTAAACCCTCAACAGCGAATATTGGGACATCACGCAAAGCAGTCTCCGGATACGGCTTATATATCAAGGTGCTAAATCGGGCGATGTGTAGCATGGTGCGTGCGAGTCAATATCAATGGGAGGGGTTTTTGAAAAATATCGATAAAATGTGTTTTTAGCCCATTCATCTGCTTGTTTGATGTCGGATTGTTGAAGGAGATGCTTTTTCTCGAACGTGGTCAGATCGCCCTCTATGCGCGTGCGCTGTTCCGGAGTGACGCGGAAAGATGCGAGCCGAGCTGCACGCCAGGTCAAATACGGATCTGCCAATGGTAGCGTGTCCATTCCTGAGTGGTGCGTGGAAGGAGATGCGATGTATTGGTATAGTGATTTTACTGCGACATAAGGGTCGCCTCGTTCTAGTGCATTCCGTGCGAAAGTCGGAGCGTACCTCAAGTATCTTTCATTTAAAATTTCTTCTTCTTTGGCCGATATGTTGTTACGCGTTGGATTTGGATTACTGATTACAAAGCATGTTTCTGCATCTTTTGATCCCATTAATGCGGCTTTTATTACGGAATTCGTGTACACGGTCGCTACAGTTTTTTGATCAGAGTCAGCGCATAGCGACTGAGTTCTCCGGAAAAGTAAGAGGTATTTTTCGGATGTGGCGTCGATATGTTTTAGGCTTTCTAGTGTTTCGTTTGAAAGGTCATCGAGGCGGTTATCGTTTAAATCAGAGATAATTTCATTGAGTGCGGTATGGTACAATAAGCATTCCTTCGCCTCCTTGAAAGTCGTAGTAATTGATTCGAGGTCATTGGCGCTGTCCCTGGATTTCAATCGGAGAGCCCATTCGCTGTGATCGGTCGCAGTCGGGTTGCGCATTTGTACTTGATGGTTGGGTGGCGGCCACTTTGATTGTGGTGTTGTAGAGTTGCTGTGGTATTCCCCCCGCTGCCAATAAATGATGGCAATGATTAAGAGTGTCGCAGTTACTGCTGATATGGCTTTAATATTTCTCATGTTGTCTGCTTATATGTAC
>NZ_CALMPC010000134.1:0-19267 GCF_937872235.1 uncultured Thermomonas sp. | reverse complement strand
GATGCCGGGCAGCGGATTGCATCGATCAAAAGCGGCACGCTGGATGCCGATGTGGCCGATTTCATGCTGGGTGAGGGCGTGAGCAGTGATGAAGTCAACGCCGCATTGGAGGCGTTTGTGGCGGCGGCGCTGGAGGGGCAGAAGGGGTAAGCCAACCCCTCTCCGGCTTGCGGGAGAGGGGGGCTTGCGGGGGGCTTTACTGCGGCAACCCCAGGTCATCCAGCAACGCCTTCAGAAAGCGCGCCGCTTCGCCGCCGGTGCAGGCGCGATGGTCGAAGGTCAGGCTGATCGGCATGCGACGGTGTACTTCAATCCCGCCGATCACCGCCACCACGTCATGGCACAGCTTGCCGGCACCGACGATGGCCACGCACGGTGGCACCACGACCGGCGTTGCATAACGGCCAGCGAACATGCCGAAGTTGGACAGCGAAATGGTGTAGCCGGACAGTTCCGAGGCCGGAATCGTGCGCGCTTCCACTTGCGTGCGCAGGCGGTTGATGCCTTCGCGAATGCCGCGTGCATCCAGCATGTCGGCATTGCGTAGCGCCGGCACGAACAGGCCATCGTCGGTGTCCACCGCGATGCCGATATCCACTTGCGGGTGCAGGGTGCGGCTGAGGTTGTCGCCATCGAACCAGGCATTCAGTGCCGGCACGGTTTTGCAGGCGGTGACGATCGCGCGAATCAAGCGTGCGGTGATGTCCTGCTTGCCAATCCACGCGTGCAGGTCGGCATCATCCACCAGGGTGGTGGGCACCACCTTGGCATGCGCATCGGCCATCACCCGCGCCATGTTGCGGCGCACGCCCTTGAGTTGTTCGGGTTGCCCCGATGCCGCCACGCCCGGCGGCTGGGTGCGCATCGGTTTGCCCGATTGCGACAGCGTGCTGCGCGACGCAGGTGCAGCGGACGCCGCCGCAACGACGGGGGCCACCGTGGCATGTGTGGCCGCGGGTGCCGCCGCCGTCGCCAGCAAGGCCGGATTGGCCGCTGCCTGCTTCACATCCTGCATGGTGACGGTGCCATCTGGTCCGGTGGCGCGCACGCGTGCCAAATCCACGCCCAGCTTGCGCGCGGTGGCACGCACGGCGGGCACGGCTTTTACCCCGCCCACCGCCAGCGCTGCCTCGGCGACAACCGCGTTGCCCACCTGCATGGCACCGACCACGGTGCCGGCATCGGCGGGCTCGGATTTGGCCGCCGGCGCAGGGGCTGCCGGTTCGGGTTCTGCATGCGCTGCGCCGCCGTGATGATGGCCAGTGTCCTGGCCTTCCGCGCGCTGCGGCATGCTCATGTCGAGTTCGAACTCGGCCAGCCAATGACCGGTGACGATGACATCGCCGGCTGCACCGGCCAGCTTGAGCACCTTGCCAGACACCGGCGAGGGCACATCCACCACTGCTTTGGCGGTTTCCATCGACACCAGATTCTCGTCCAGACGAATCACATCGCCTACGTTGACGTGCCACTCGACAATGGTGGCATCCGGCAAGCCTTCGCCAAGGTCGGGGAGAAAAAATTTCTTGCTCATGAACGGTCCTTACGAATAGGCCATGGCGCGCTTGGCGGCGGCCACGATTTTGTCGGTGCTGGGCAGGTACTTCATTTCCAGGCGGAACAGCGGGATATGGGTGTCGTAGCCCGTCACACGTTCCACCGGAGCCAGCAGGTCGAACAGGCATTCCTCGGCCACGCGGGCGGCGATCTCGGCGCCGAAGCCGGCGGTTTTGGCGGCCTCGTGCACGATCACGCAGCGGCCGGTCTTGGCCACCGATTCGGCAATCGTGGCGAAATCCAGCGGGGTCAGCGTGGCCACGTCGATCACTTCCGCGCTGATGCCGTCTTTGGCCAAGGCATCCGCCGCTTCCAGGGTTTCTTTCACCTGCGCGCCCCAAGTCACCAAGGTGATGTCACTGCCATCGCGCAGCACGTAGCAGACATCCAGCGGCAAGGCTTCGCCGTCATCCGGCACCAGTTCCTTGTACTGGCGATAGATGCGTTTGGGCTCCATGTAGATCACCGGATCCGGGTCGCGGATCGCCGCCAGCAGCAGGCCATAGGCACGCTGCGGGCTGGACGGCATCACCACGCGCAGGCCCGGCACATTGGTGAAGATGGATTCGTTGGCCTCACTGTGGTGTTCGGGTGCGCGAATGCCACCGCCCCACGGTACCCGCAGCACCATCGGGCAGGTCAAGCGGCCACGCGTGCGGTAGCGCATGCGGGCGGCGTGGCAGATGATGAAATCCACCATCGGGTACATGAAACCGTCGAACTGCGCTTCGGCCACCGGCTTCATGCCTTGGCTGGCCATGCCCACGGTCAGGCCGGCAATCGTGGTTTCGTCCAGCGGCGTATCCAGGATGCGTTCGGGGCCAAACTGCGCGGACAGGCCGGCGGTGGCGCGGAACACGCCGCCGTTGACGCCCACGTCTTCGCCCAGCACAACCACAGCGTCGTCCTTGCGCAGTTCATACGCCAGGGCTTGGGTGATGGCCTCGATCAAGGTGATGGGTTGTGCGCTCATGCCCGGTGCTCCCGTGCCATCGCTTCGGTGCGCTGCGTGATCAGCTCACTGGGCAACTCCGCATACAAGTAATCAAACATCGCTTCCACCGGTTGCACGGGCGTATTCAAATACGCGTTGATTTCTTCGTCCACGCGCTTGCCGCTGTCTTCGATCCATGCCTTCTCTTGCGCGTCGTCCCATAGCCCGGCATCGGTCAGGTATTTGCGCAGGCGCAGGAACGGTTCTTTCTCCCACGCGGCTTTGACTTCGGCGTCATCGCGATAGCGGCGCGCATCGTCGGCGGTGGTGTGGTCATGCAGGCGATAGGTGATGAATTCGATCACGCTGCCGCCTTCGCCATTGCGGGCACGTTCGTGCGCGCGGCGCAGGCCTTCCAGCACCGCGATGATGTCGTTGCCGTCCACTTGCAAGCAGTGCAGGCCACCGGCGATACCTTTTTGCGCCAAGGTATCGGCACCGGTCTGTGCCTTGCGTGGCACGCTGATCGCCCAGCCGTTGTTGACCACGCAGAGGATCAGTGGCAGATGGAACGCACCGGCCGAATTCACCGCGGCATAGAAGTCGGTTTTGGATGAGCCACCGTCACCGCACACCGCCACCGCGACTTTGGTTTGCTTGCGCAGTTTGAACGACAGTGCCGCGCCCGACGCCATCAGCATTTGCGTGGAAATCGGTACGCACCACGGGTAATCGTGGGCGGGCCCGCCAGTGAGCAGGTTGCCGCGTTCGTCGCCACCCCAGTACAGCAACACCTGCCGCGGCAGCACGCCGCGCGCGAACTGCGCGCCGTATTCGCGGTAGCTGGGCGCCAGCACATCCTCCGGCTGCATCGAGTAGCCGATGCCGACGTGGGTAGCCTCATGGCCAAGGCTGGCGGCATAGGTGCCCAACTTGCCGGTGCGTTGCAGCGCAATGGCCTTGCCATCGAAGGTGCGCAGAAACAGCATCTGCTTGAAGATCGGCAGCAGCGATGCGGCGTCGGGGACGGCTGGTGGCAATGGGCCGGCAAGACTGCCGTCGGGTTTGAGGTATTGCAGGTATTCGATATCAAAATGGGCAGCGGTGCTCATGGGGGCCTTCGCGTTGGAGCAATCGCTCTATGATACCGGCGAGCTGCTAACAAACCGTTGCGCGGCGCAATAAAACAAAACGCAGCCGAAGCTGCGTTTTGTCTGAAACCCTGTTGTTGATTGGCTCAGGGAAGCGTGAGAACCGACGTGTTGTCGCCCGAAATGGGGTCGGTGAGCACACTGGACCTGGCGCTGAAGCGCAGCACATCGGTGGGTTTGAAACTACGCTGAGGCTTCACGGTGACGTTGAAGGTATGGGTGGAACCGGCCCGCACAACCGTGGTGGATGTGCAGACGAAACTGCTCACGCTCATGCGCTCGCAGGCCCAGCCAGCACCACCGGCCACGCCGCCTACGGAGGGCACGGGGATCTCCATGTCCACCCACACCTGCACGCCATTCAGATCACTGCTGCCACTGTTGCGTAGCGTCAGCGTGGTGAATGCGCCCTGCAGGCTCATTTGCCGCACTGTCCACGATTGCGCGAGATCCGCGCTGGCCGGGCGCACCACCCCAATGCTCAGACGCACGGGATCATGGTCGGAGACGCGCAGCGGCGGATTGGCAGCGGTGTAGGGCGGGTTGAATTCGCCGTAATGGGCCACGCGGAAGTTGCTGTTGATGCGCGCGTGTTCCACGCTCAGGCCAGTCAGAGCCGGGTCGTTGAGCAGCGCCTGGTTGACCACCGCATGGTCCAGGGTTTGTGCATTGCCACCAAACACATAGGAATAACGCTGCATCGGATCCGCGGTGAGTGCATCACCCAACACCAACGGTGTGGCGACGGGGCTGGCACGATATTCGATGACCGCATTTTCCGGTGCCGCGTGACCAGAAATGATGCCCATCGAATCCACATAGCCATCGTTGAACGGGAACGCGTTGAAGTCACCCACCAGCACGATTTTCTCGACCGGGTTGGCGATTTGCATATCGTTCACCACATTGGCCAGGAACATTGCCTGTTCGGCACGCTTGTAACGCACGCGGCTATCGACCGGATCATCGTTGCCATTGAGCGAGCGCAGATGATTGGCAATCACCGTCAATGGATAGTGACGGCCGTCGGTGAAATTGACTGCGGCGCGCAGTACCAGCGAAGGGCGATCATTCAGCAGTGACGAGGTGCAGCCAGGCGCATTCGGAGTACAGCCCAGTGGCGAGGTGCCGTAGCGGGTGTCCTTGCCCACTTGGGTCACCGAAGTGACCTCCACCCGCGACACGCCGGTGCGCACAGCGCGGCTGCTGATCAGAAACCCGACATCAATCCCGCCCACGTCGTTGCCTTCTTGCAGATACGGCACGTATTGCGGTGTGCGTGCGCAATTGCTGTTGATGTAGTTGGCAAGCGAGGTCAGGGTGCCGATGTTCTCCACTTCCACCACGCCGAGAATGTCGGGCGATTTCACCCAATCACAGATCGCGGCGCCGGTCTTGGCCAAACGATTGGCGAAAGCGGTATTGGTGAGCACTGGCTCGCCAATGGCTGGGTCATTGATGTTGTCGAAGAACCGCTCCAGATTGAAGCCGGCCACGGTGATGTCGTTAGCGCCGGCATCGCTGACGGCACTGGCGCTGGCGGCACCGATGACCGGTGGGTTGGCCACGTCATACAGCAACTCCCACGAGTCGCCGTAGTACGTCAGCACGCCCACCAAGTTGCTTACTGGTGCGCCGGCATCGGCGACCAGGCGGGTGCCTTGCAACGGAAACGCCTTGATGCGTTCCTGGTTGGCGTCGAAGTACGGCAGGGTGGCCTGTATGGCTGGCGGTACCGGGAACGGGTCGAGGATGCTCAGGCCCGGTTCGCGCATCGGCCGCGGCACGCCTGCAATCACGAATTCAAACGCCGTATTGCTGTCACTTGACGTGGCATTGGGTTCGTTGATGTTGCCATCGGTCTGCGCGGTGACCACGCCCTGTGCCACGCTGACCAGCATGCCTTCCAGACGTTCCATGGTTGCCGGCTCGCTGCCGGGGCCGGCCAGTGTGGCGGTTAATTCCACTGGCGTGGGCAGGGCTATGCCGTGTGCCAGTACCGCCACACCGGGCGAGACCAACTCGGTGGTCGGGGTGGCGCTGCTGCCAGCAAATTCATCCACCGTGCCCACCACGCGCGCATGGTCACCCACTGCCACCATATTGGGGGCGGCGGCGGTGAATACGAAAATGCCGTCCGAGGTTGCAGCATCGCCATCGGCGGCGGCTGTGCCGCTGCCAAAGGACTGCAGGAAGAAGCCATTGCCGCGTTTGCCGGTGACCACGCCCTCGGTCATCTTCAACTGGCCATTGAACGGCGAGAGCTCACCGCTGCCTTGGATCGCGCCGATCGAGGTAATGACGATGTCGTCATTGGTAATCGTGCCGGTGCCTACACCCGCGCCCGATGCGATATTGGCAGCGACCGGATTGCTGAGGGTGACCAGGAAGGTTTCGTTGATCTCCAGATCGGTATCGCCCAGTACGCTCACACTGACGGTGGTGCTGGTCTGGCCGGCGGGGATGCTGGCGGTACCCGATGCGGCGAGGAAATCCACCCCCGACGTGGCTGAGTCGCTGCTGGTGGCGTAATTGACCTTGACACCGCCGGCGGGTGCCGGGGCACTCAGGGCAATGGTGAACGTGAATAGGGTGCTGCCGTTATCGCCTTCAAGTTGGGTGACGTTGTTGATCGAGAGCTGGGGCAGTGCAGCACCGCCCACGGTGATCGAAAAATCGTCGATGGCCAAGCCGTCATCGGCCCCGGTGGCATCGGCATCCAGCCAACGCAAGCAGAAGGTGCTGCCGATGGGGATCGACACGCTGCTGATGGTGGCGGCCAGGTCCTGACGGTTGCCAGCGGCATTGCCGTCCTTGGCTCCGGTGGTGGTGGTGGTGGGGGTGCTGAAATCCAGCCCATCCACATCCACCCAGGTGCCGGTGGTCAGTGAGGTGGCATTGAGACTGTACTGAAAGTCCAGGCGATCGCTGCGGGCAGCGGTGCCCAGACGCCACTGCTCGCCGGTGTAGGCCACATCGAAGCTGCCCAATGCGCTGGCGGTATTGTTGACAAAGCAGGCTCCGAACGAGGGCACAAGATTGCCGCTGCGCAAGCTGCCCAATGCGCGCTCGCTGCTGCCGGCAGCGCCAAAGCTGTAGGTGTCGCCGGTATTGCTGGAGCCGGTGCCGGCAGTGTAGGTGCCATTGGCGCTGGCACCCGTCTCATTCATCAACCAGCCCACCGGTAGTGTTGAACTGGTGCTGGTATTGGCCAAGGTGTCGAAATTCTGGATGTAACTGCCGCCGCTTAGGCTGACTTGGGCATGCGCCGCCAGTGGTGAACAGAACACCATCGCTGCCAGCGCCAAGCGCTGCAGTGGAAGATTGATCATGTGATTTCCCGGAAATGGTCAGCAAACCAAATAGTCGGTTCGCACCCGTGCGATTTTGCCGCATCTGCATGGCAGTTGCGTGACGCAGTGCAAGATGACCCGGCCAGGCATGCCACAATTCCAACATGACCAGTGAAAATAACCAGCGTGACCTAGAGGCCGGCATTCATACCGATCTGCATGGACGGTTGACCTATGCCGGATACTTGCGCCTGGATCAGTTGTTGATCGCGCAGCAGCCGCTATCCAGCCCGCCGCATCATGACGAGATGCTGTTCATCATCCAGCACCAAACCTCCGAGCTGTGGCTGAAGTTGCTGATCCACGAGCTGAGTGCGGCGGTTGCGCACCTGCGCAATGACCGAGTGGGGCAGTTCGGCAAGGTAGTCGCGCGTTGCAAGCGGGTGTTGGAGCAATTGACCGCGCAATGGACCGTGTTGGAAACGTTGACGCCCTCGGAATACATGCAGTTCCGCGATGTGCTGGGGCCGTCATCCGGATTCCAGTCCCTGCAATATCGCACCGTGGAATTCTTGTTGGGTAACAAGAATGCGGCAATGCTCAAGGTGTTTGCGCATGACCCGCAGGGCCAATCCGCATTGCAGTGCGTGTTGCAGGCCCCAAGTTTGTATGACGAATTTTTGCGTTACCTGGCGCGTTGGGGGCATTCGGTGCCTGCGGCTAATCTGCAGCGCGACTGGAGCTTGCCGCATGTGCAAGATGCCGAGCTGTTGCCGGTATTCGAGCGAATTTACGAAGATACCGATCGTTATTGGCGCGAGTATCAGTTGTGCGAGGATCTGGTGGATCTGGAAAGCCAGTTTCAGCTTTGGCGTTTCCGCCACATGCGCACGGTGCAGCGCATCATTGGCTTCAAACCCGGCACTGGCGGATCCAGTGGGGTGTCCTTTCTCAAACGTGCGCTGGAGTTGACGTTTTTCCCGGAGCTATTCGAAGTGCGCACCTCGATTGGACCGGATCGCGGCAGCCCGGGTAGTTAAGAAGCGTGGCGTGTGGGCCGGACTTGAGCGCGACGGTGATGCCAAGTTTGTCGCGCAAGGCGCGCTCCCACCAGAGCCCGCGGCCATATCCCGCGCGAGCGGCCCTTGGCCGCACAGAGTGGTCGCAGCCGGGGAGTGATCGTTTGCTGCATCGCAGCATCCAAATCCTGAATGCGCAAGGTTTGACGTAACGCTGCCGGGTCGGCCATCCTCGCCCGGTTCCGCGCCCTGCGTTGGCCCGGTTCGACATCCTTTCAACGCCTAACCAGATGGGGGAGCCCGCATGAGCGGAGCCGCTGCAATCACACCGGTGAATCCACCGGAATTCCCGCAACTCATGGGGCATCCACGCCCGTTGTGGATGTTGTTCATGTCGGAGTTCTGGGAGCGCTTTGCGTTCTACGGCATCCGCTGGGCGATGGTGCTGTACATCGTCGCGCAGTTCCACGGTGGCGACGCCAGTGGCGAAAAACCCGCCAGCGAGTTGTACGGCGCGTATCTGGCGCTGGTGTATGCCGGTGCGATCTTCGGCGGCTATGTGGCCGACAAGTTGATCGGCTTCCAGCGTTCCATTTTATTGGGCGCCATCGTGATGTCGGCGGGCTTGTTCTTGCTGGCATCACCCACCGAGACCATGTTCAAGCTGGGGCTGGCCACCATTATCGTGGGCAACGGCCTGTTCAAGCCGATCATCTCCACCATGGTGGGCAAGCTGTATGCCACCAGCGATGAGCGCCGTGATTCCGGCTTCACCATCTTTTACATGGGCATCAACATCGGCGCACTGCTGGCACCGTTGATCACCCAGTATTTGGCCAAGAAATTGTTTGGCATCGACGGCATGCCGGCCTACAAGGTGGTGTTCATTGCCGCAGGGATCGGCATGTTGCTGAGCTTGGTGTGGTTCTGGTTTGGCCGCGCTCAGCTCAAGGGCATTGGCTTGCCGGCAGCCCATCAAACCGGCATGCGCAATGTCAGCTTGGTCTTGCTGTTCGGCGTGGTGATCGGCATCCCGCTGTTCTATGCGTTGTTGACCATTGATGCCACCCTGCTGCAAGGCATTTTGATGGCCCTGTTCATCATTCCGGCGGTCATGCTGCTGCGTGAAGGCGTGGTGGAAGGCGCGGTGGCACGTGACAAGGTGGTGGCGATGTTGATCATCTTCACCTTCAACGTGTTGTTCTGGTGTTTCTTCGAGCAAGCCGGCAGTTCATTCAACTTCCTTGCCGAGAAGATCGTCAACCGCGACATCGGCATGCAAGGGCTGTTCCAGGCGTTGGCGGGTACCCATGATTTCCCGGTGTCGTGGTTCCAGTCGGTGAACTCGGTGGCGATCATCGTGCTGGCCCCGATCCTGGCGTGGTTGTGGGTGAAGATGGGCAAGAACAATCCGATCATCCCGCGCAAGTTTGGCCTGGGCCTGATCTTCAACGGGTTGGCGTTCTTGTTGCTGATGGTGGCGCTGAAGAGCATGGTGGATGGCAGCGGCAAGATCCCGTTCTGGACCTTGTTCATGGTCTATGTGATCCAGTCGGTGGGTGAGCTGTGCCTGTCGCCGATTGGGTTGTCGATGACCACCAAGCTGGCCCCCGCACGGTTGGCGGGCATGGCGATGGGTTGCTGGTTCCTGTCGATTGCCATTGGCAATAACCTGGCCGGCATTTTTGCCGGGATCGTCAGCGGCGAAGGCGGCATGTCAGTGGCCTCCGCACACGCCGGCTATACCTTCGGCTTCTATGCCTTGGTCGGCGCTGGCGCGTTGTTGTTCCTGATAGCGCCGCTGATCCAGCGCTGGATGCACGGCGTGAAGTAAGTCTTGTCCGGCAGGGCACACGCAAACGGCGGCCTTCGGGCCGCCGTTTTGCATTGCAAAGGCGCAACGGTCAGGCGGCGATGATGACCTCAATCCCCAATGCGCGCAGGCCATCGTGATAGTCCATGCCGATGCCGCTATCGGTAATCACGCAGTGAATGGCATCAAGCTTGGCGATGCGGTGCAGGCTGACCTTGCCGAACTTGCTGGAGTCGGTCAGTACCACGATTTTGCGGGCGCGCTCCACCATGCGGTGATTGAGCAGGGCTTCGGCCTCATGGTGGGTGGTCGCACCAAACTGCAGATCCAGCCCATCCACGCCCAAAAACAGGGTATCGAAACTGAAGCTTTGCAAGCTGGCTTCGGCCTGCATGCCATGCAGCGAGAGCGAGGGCTGATGCAACAAGCCGCCAGTGAGGCGCAGGGTGATGCCTTGTGCGCCGGCCAGCTCCCACGCGATGTTCAGGCCATTGGTCATCACCGTTACATCGCGCTGGTTGCGCAGGTGGCGGGCCAGCATCATGGTGGTCGAACCGGAGTCCAGGATGATGTTGTCGCCAGGCTTGACCAGTGCAGTGGCGCTAGCACCAATGGCGTCCTTCAGCGGCAGATTGAGGCTGTCTTTCTCGTGGATGCCGTGCTCTTGCGGCGGTGTGCGCAGCAGGTTGGCACCGCCGTGGTTGCGGATCACCAAGCCCTGCGCTTCCAGCTGGTTGAGGTCGGCGCGGATGGTGACCGCCGAGACGCCATGACGCTCCACCAGCGCGCTTACTTGCACGCTGCCGTGTTGCAGCAGGTGTTCCATGATCTGTTGGCGGCGTTGGCGGGTATTGCGCATGCGGAGACTCGAAAGTTGTAGAGGCAAAGCGCAAGCTTAACGTTTCGAATGGGCGTCCGTGCAGTGTGCGGCGAGGCGTGTCGCGGACTGTCCTTAATGCGTCGTTATCGCCATGCATTGAAACGTGAATGGGGGTTTGCGAAACAATAGTAAATTCATATCTTTCGATATGGCTATTTATCTTTCATATTTATTTCATTTCTATTGACATTGCGAAAATCATTGCCCTAAAGTCGGCGTCGGTGGCTGACAATCACCGCTATTGATACGTCTTCCGGGGTTTTCCATGCCGATCCAATCACCACGCAAGCAGGCGTTGGCAGCTGCACTCGCCATCACGTTGGCATTGCTTGCCGCGCCACTCGCGGCGGCCTCACTGGGTAGTCTGCGCATGCTCAGTGCCACCGCCGCGACCGCCACTGCCGCGCCGGGTTGGGACATCATCACCAGCAACGGCAGCCGCTTGCGCATCGAGGTGTTGCGCAGCGATGTGATCCATGTGCAAGCCGGCCGCAATGGCGTGTCCGGATTTGCAGCCGGAAAAAGCCAAGATTGCCACGCTGGGCTTCGTGTTCGAGCCGGCCAAGTGGCTGTCGGTGTCGGCCGATTGGTGGTTCGTCTACCGTCGCAATGAAATTGCTGCGCCGGATTATTCCAAGCCGGAGGAAATCATCGCGCAGACGCGCTTCCCCATCACCGATGCCGACCGTGCCAACCTTGCCGCACTGGCAGCGATGTGCGCGGATCCGGGTAGTGGCGTCGCATGCCCGGCGGTGTTGCCCACTTATACCGTGGGCAATGTCTCCAGCGTGATTGGCCAGTACAAGAACAAAGGCCGCACCTTGGTGGATGGGTTTGATGTGGATGCACGCAGCCGCCTTGATCTGGGCGAATGGGGCCGGTTGAACATCGGTGTGGCGGCCACGATTGCCCGCCGCAGCATGTACAACTTCGACGATGGCGACGGTTGGGCCTATGGCAATGCCATTGGCTATTACAACAACCCACGCGTGCGTGCCACGTTCAATACCGACTGGAACTACAAACAGTTTGACACCAGCTTCTACATCAACTTTGTGGGCAAGACGAAGTGGGCTTACGACCAGATCGACGCGCAAGACAACAACGCGCAGTCCTGCACCGCCAGCTACGAAGCAGTGGCGCCCGGCCAGTGCGATGGTGCGCCGTCGTGGTGGACCGCCAATCTGGGCGTGAGCTGGCATGCCAGCGAGAAATTGACGGTGGGTGTGACGGCCAAAAACCTGTTCAACCGCCTGCCGTTCTTCGACCCGAATGATTGGATGACGTTCTCCGGCTACACCAATAACTTCGGCCGCAGCTACAGCCTGATGCTCAACTACAAGTTCTGAACCCGGGTGATCGCCGCCATCTTCGCGCAAGCGGGGGTGGCGGCATTTGCGTGGGTCACAATCCAGCGCAGTACGGTCGGTGACCGCTACGGATCCTGCAGCGCAGTTTCGCCTTCTGCGCGCAATTCCAGCTCATCCAGCCGATCCAGCAGGCGAAACAGCAGGGTGCGTTCGGTGGCATCCATATCGCCCAGCAACTGGCGCTCGAACCCCAGTGCCAGCGGCACGATCTGGTCGTAGATCGCATAGCCGGCTTCGGACAGCCGCAGTACCGAACGCCGGCGGTCATCGTCATCAAAAGCACGTAGCAGTCTTCCGGACTCCAGCAATTTGGCCACCGCGCGGCTGACCGCGACCTTGTCCATCGCCGTGCGCTGCGCCACCTGATTGGCCGACAGGTCGGGGTAGCGGCCCAGCACCGCCATCACCCGCCATTCCGTCACGCCCAGTGCAAAGCGCTGCGAATAGGCGCGGGCAATCGCGTCGGAGGTGCGATTGGACAGCACACTGAGGCGATAGGGCAGGAAATTCTGGAGTTCCAATTGGGCGTGGTTGGGCATGATCGGGCGTGAGATTGAGAGGGGCACTTGAGATGGTTGCAATTGCAACTATAGAATGCAGAATCCTAGCGGCGAGACCACCACCATGAGTGCACACCCCAATCTTGGCATGCAGCCGACCACGTTTGAAAACCCGATGGGCATTGATGGGTTTGAATTCGTCGAATATTCCGCCCCGCAGGATCAATTGGGCTATCTGCACGACTACTTCCGCAAGATGGGCTTCACCCAGGTGGCGCGCCACAAGACCCGCCCGATTCACACCTATCGCCAAGGCGATTGCACCTTTTTGATCAACGAAGACCCCGACTCCTTCGCTGCGCGTTTTGCCGCGCAGCACGGGCCATCGGCCTGCGGCTTTGCGATCCGCTTCAACAAGCTGGCCGAGTGGGTGCGCGTGCAAGCGCTGAAAAACGGCGCGGAAGCGTTCGATGCCAAGGATGAATTGAGCAAGGCGGTGGCCGCGCCGGTGATCAAGGGTATTGGCGGCTGCATGTTGTACCTGGTAGACCGCTACGACAGCGTGGGCACCATCCACGACCCTGATTACGAATGGCTGCCCGGTGCGGAAAAAATGCCCAAGGGCTTTGGCCTGACCTTCATCGACCATCTGACCCACAACCTGTTCCAGGGCAACATGGCCAAGTGGTCGGATTATTACGAGCGCCTGTTCAACTTCCGCGAAATTCGCTACTTCGACATCAAGGGGGCCAAGACCGGCCTGTTGTCACGGGCGATGACCGCGCCGGATGGCATGGTGCGCATTCCGCTGAATGAATCGTCCGACCCCAAATCGCAGATCAACGAATATCTGGGGCAGTACAACGGCGAGGGTATCCAGCACATCGCCTGTTTCACCGATGACATCTACACCACGGTAGAGAAAATGCGTGCCGCCGGGGTCGAATTTCTCGACACCCCGGAGACCTATTTCGATGTGGTCGATCAGCGCATTCCCGGCCACGGCGAAGACCTGCCGCGCCTGCGCAAGAACAGCATCCTGATCGACGCCGACCCGGAAACCAAAAAGCGTCTGCTGCTGCAAATTTTCACCCAAAATGCCTTGGGCCCGATCTTCTTCGAGATCATCCAGCGCAAGGGCAATGAAGGCTTTGGCGAAGGCAATTTCCAGGCGCTGTTTGAAAGCATCGAGCGTGACCAGATGCGTCGCGGCGTGTTGTAAGGAGCCTGCAGCCCATGACCCTTCAAAGCACCGGCTACCAAACCGGGTTTGGCAATGAATTTGCCAGCGAAGCCATCCCCGGCGCATTGCCGATTGGCCGCAATTCACCGCAGCAGGTGGCGCACGGGCTGTATGCCGAGCAGCTGACCGGCAGCGCGTTCACCGCGCCACGCCACGCCAACCGCCGCAGTTGGCTGTATCGCATTCGTCCGGCGGCGCTGCATGGCAAGTTTGAATTGCTGGAACAAGGCGCATTCCACAACGATTTCGGCAGCGGCCCGGCGACCCCGGAAAAGCTGCGTTGGAACCCGTTGCCAACACCGCCCGCCGGCGTGGATTTTCTGGATGGCCTCTACACCGTGGCCGGCAATGGCAGCCCGGAGGCGGCAGTGGGCGTGGGTATCCACCTGTATGCGGCGAATGCCGACATGCACGGCCGCTGGTTTTGCAATGCCGATGGCGAGTTGATGCTGGTGCCGCAATCCGGGCGCTTGCATATCGAAACCGAGCTGGGCGTACTGGACGTGGAGCCGCAGGAAATTGCGGTGCTGCCACGCGGCGTGCGCTTCCGTGTGAGCTTGCCGGATAGGCAGGCCACAGGCTATGTGTGCGAGAACTTCGGCGCACTGTTCAAGCTGCCTGATCTGGGCCCGATTGGCAGCAACGGGCTGGCCAATGCGCGTGATTTCTTGACCCCGAATGCGGCGTATGAAGATGTGGAAGGCAACTTCAGCCTGATCACCAAATTCCAAGGGCATCTGTGGCGCGCGGATATCGACCACAGCCCGCTGGATGTGGTGGCATGGCACGGCAATTACGCGCCGTACAAATATGACCTGCGCCGCTTCAACGTGATGGGCTCGATCAGCTACGACCACCCCGATCCGTCGATCTTCCTGGTGCTGCATTCGCCCAGCGATACTCCCGGCACCAGCAATGTCGATTTCGCGATCTTCGCGCCACGGGTGCTGGCCATGCAGGACACCTTCCGCCCGCCGTGGTTCCATCGCAATATCGCCAGCGAATTCATGGGTCTGGTGCGCGGCGTGTACGACGCCAAGGCTGATGGTTTCGCGCCCGGTGGCTGCTCGCTGCACAACTGCATGACCGGGCACGGCCCGGATGCAGCCACCTTCGAAAAAGCCAGCGTGGCCGATACCCGCAAGCCTGACTACATCACCGACACCATGGCGATCATGTTCGAAACCCGTGCGGTGATTCGCCCCACCGCACAGGCGATGGATGCGGTGCACCGGCAGCTGGATTACCCCGACTGCTGGATGGGTCTGAAGAAGCACTTCGTGGGTTGAGCCAGCCGCTCAGCCGCTGACCAGCTTCAACTGTGGTGCGCTGCCTGCCGACTCTGCTGGCAGCTGCAGCGTCGCCACCGTCTGCGCCAACGCGGGCAGCAAGGCCTCCGGTAGCGACTCGCCCAAGCGAGTGACAACCCGCTGGCCATAGCTGGCACTGGTCAGCTGATGCAGTGTGCACAAGCTGGAAAGGATTGCATCCAGCAAGTCGCCATCATCGCTGGCGAATTGGATACGCGCCTTGTGCTCCACTGCGTCCGGATGTCGCTGCAGCTGCAACATATCAATCATGTACATCTTCGCGGCAACCAGTGAACGGCGTTGTCCGCGCGTGGAACTTGGCGGCGCGGGCAGTTCCCGGGGGCTGGCAGATGCCGCAGGTGCGGTATGTGTCTGCGCAGGTATCGGAACGGGCTGGCGTGCGTTGCCGGAACGGATCTGTTCGGTGCGCGCCTGCACGGCATCGGTGGTTGCACGCAGCAGGCTGGTGAGTGCGCCACTCACGCCATTGCCGGCCGGAGCGGCATGGGTAGAGACCGGAACGTTGCCGGCTTGTTGCAGGTAGCCGTTTTTCCGCAGATGGTCTATCGCCGGCAAGATATCCGGGCCAAGTAGTGCCACCACCTCATCGAGTGAGCGCTTGCCGTCGATGACGATCAGAATGCGCCGTTCCGACAGGCTCAGCCCGGCGTTGGAGCCGGCCTGCAGGGTACTGTGTGCGAGTGCGGTCTTGCTGAGCAGCATGGCAATGGTCCCGGTGTGATGCCCGGCACGCTAATCGCCGTGGATGTCGTCCGCATGACGATTTTGTGCGGCGGCGTGTTGCCAGTTGAGGCCAACAGCTCGGGGAATGCCGGCACGCCTTCTATACTTCCGACGATGACGCCAGCCATTCCCATCCTCGCCCGTGCCCAGCACGCGTTGACCGAATTCTTCCGGCTGGAAGCCGCCGCCGGTATCGTCTTGATGCTCGCGGCGGCGTTGGCATTGGTTTGCGCCAATTCGTCACTGGCCGAGACCTATCAAGCCTTCCGGCATCTGGCCTTGGGCAGCCAGTTGTTGGAGTGGTGGGTCAACGATGGCCTGATGGCCGTGTTCTTCCTGCTGGTGTCGCTGGAAATCAAGCGCGAGGTGGTGTCTGGCCAGCTGTCCAGCCGCAGCCAGTTAGTGCTGCCGGTGGTGTGCGCCGCTGCCGGGGTTGCGCTGCCGGCGCTGTTGTATGCGGCACTGAATCATGCCGATGCAGGCGCGATGCGCGGTTGGGCGGTTCCCACCGCGACCGATATCGCCTTTGCGCTGGGCGTGCTGGCCTTGCTGGGCGCGCGGGTGCCGCTGGGGATGAAGCTGCTGCTCTCCACCATCGCGGTGACCGATGATTTGATCGCGATCCTGATCATCGCCGTGTTCTATTCGCAAGGATTGCAGTGGCCGATGTTGGCCGGTGCGGCGCTGGTGACGGTGGCGATGTGGTTGCTCAACCAGCGCAAGGTGACCCGGCTTGCGCCGTATCTGGTGTTGGGCGCGGTGCTGTGGTTTCTGGTGTTGAAGTCGGGCGTGCATGCCACCTTGGCGGGCGTCGTCACCGGCTTGATGATTCCGCATGTTGACAAGGCCAATGCCATCGACGATGCGGTTGAATATTCGCCGCTGGAAACCCTGGAGCACGCGCTGCACCCGTGGGTGGCCTTCGTCATCCTGCCGCTGTTTGCCTTCGTCAATGCGGGTTTGGCATTGGGCAAATTCACTGCAGAAGATCTGCACGCACCGTTGCCGCTGGGCATTGCACTGGGGCTGGTGCTGGGCAAACCGCTGGGTATTGTGGGTGCGGCCTTGCTGCTGCGCGCCCTGAAGATTGCCCGCTTCCCGGAGGGCATGGATCTGCGCGCGATGCTGGGGCTGGGCCTGCTGTGCGGGATCGGCTTCACCATGAGTCTGTTTATTGCCGGCCTGGCATTTGCTGGCCAGCCCCTGCACTACAACGAAAGCGTGCTGGGGGTGCTGGGCGCATCGGTGCTGGCGGCGCTGCTGGGCTGTGCGTGGCTGTGGGGGGTGTTGCCACGCAAGGCTGCAGGCTGAGGCTCACAGGGCCGGTGGTACCACCAGCAGGTCGGTGCCTACGGTCTCCAGCAGGCGGTCGGCCACGCTGCCCAACAGGCGGTCACGCAGGGCACTGCGGCCATGCGTGGCGATCACCGTCAACTGGGTCTGTGTACTGCGAGCGTGTTCGCGCAACAAGCGTACCGGCCCACCGGCCTGCATGACGGGCTGCCACGTCGCAGCGGCCTCACCCAGCGTTTGCAGCAAGTACGCTTGGGCCTGTTGTGTGGCTTGCTCTTGTAGCGCCTGCAAAGAGGTTTCGCGTGGGCCATCATTGCGCGCCAATGTAGACAGCGGAATCTCGTACGCATGCAGCAGGGTGCGCAAGCTGGCGCTATCAAACCAGGCATTCGCCAATTGCAGTGCCTGTGTCGCAGGGTTGGAAAAATCACTGGCCACGGTTACATTGCGATACGCTGCTTGCACGCGGTCATGCACAGCTAGCACCGGCCGTTTGGCGTGGCGCACCAACCAGCGCAGGGTCGAGCCTGGATCCATGCGCATCGCCACTTCGCTGCGCGAGGTGCCAGTGACGATCAGCCCGCACGCATATTCTTGCGCAATACGCGCGGCGGCAGGCCCGGGTGCCTCATCCACCACATGAATCATCAGCGGCACATCAGCATCGGCCAGAGTCTGCTGCGCCAATCGTTGGATGTACGCGGCCGGCGATTCTGGTGCCGGTGCATCTGCGGAAGCGTCGGCATCGTGATACGCATTGGACTTGCCGAATTCCCCATCGGTGGAATGTGCAATCACTACCACCAAGCTGGCCTGCCACTGACGCGCCAATTGGATGGCACGTGCTTGCGCACGATCCGAGCGAGCCGACAGGTCGGTGGCCAACAACAACGCAGTGGGTTTGGCTGGGAAGATCATGGCGGCCTGCGGGGGGAATGAAGGAGCCCAGTTTAGCGAAGCTGCGCTGCCGGTATCCTGTGGCGATGGAATCTCCCTCTCGCACGGCTCTGGTGTTCGGCGGCAGCGGCCAGATCGGCATACCGCTGTTGGCGCGGCTACACGCGGCCGGTTGGCAGGTGCAGGCAGTGTCGCGGCAGTCGCAAGCCGCTGCCCCCGGCCTGACGTGGCGACGTGGCGATTTTGCCCAGCCACCGGCATTGCCCGCGCAGGTGGATGTGATCGTGAGCTGTGGCCCGCTGGATCTATTTGCCGATTGGTTTGCACACAGCACGCTGCACTGTGTGCGGGTAGTTGCGATCGGGTCCACCAGCGTGCATGTCAAGCAAACCTCGGCCGATGCTGCTGAGCGCGACGTCGCCCGCCGCCTGCGTGACGCGGAGGCGTTGTTGTTTGCCAGCGGCAACGCGCGTGATGTGTCCGTGACCATCCTGCGGCCGACTCTGGTGTATGGCAGCGGCCGCGATGCCAACTTGAGCAAATTGGCGCAACTGGCGCTGCGGCATGGCCGTCTGCTGCTGCCGCGTACCGCTTGTGGGCTGCGGCAGCCGGTGCATGTGGACGACGTGGCGCTCGCAGCGATGGCGGCGGCAAGTGCAACAGCCACCGGCTCGGCGGCCTATGACGTGCCCGGCGGCGAAACCTTGCCGTATCGCGACATGGTGCAGCGCGTGTTGGCCTGCTTGTCACCATCACCCCGCTTGCACCTGCTGCCAGCACCGCTGTTTGGCATGATCTTGACGATTGCCCATTGGCGCGGCATTGCGCGTGAACTCACGCCGGCCGTGTTGCAGCGCATGCAGAATGATCTGGTGTTCGATGCACAACCAGCGCGGCGCGATTTGAACTATGCGCCGCGCTTGTTTCTACCTGCGGCAGACATGTTTGTGGTGCGCGATTGAGCCCGCTTCAATCGACCGAAATCCCCGCCAGTTTCTGCAATGCCTCGGCATATTTGGCGCGGGTTTTGGCGATGACGCTGGCTGGCAAGCGCGGGCCGGGTGCGGTTTTGCCCCAGTCCAGCGTTTCCAGATAATCGCGCACGAATTGCTTGTCGTAGCTGGGCGGGCTGGTGCCGATCGCGTATTGATCGGCCGGCCAATAGCGGCTGGAATCGGGGGTCAGTACTTCGTCCATCACATACAGTTTGCCGTCGGCATCGGTACCGAATTCGAATTTGGTATCGGCCAGAATAATGCCGCG
>NZ_CALMPC010000133.1:0-39185 GCF_937872235.1 uncultured Thermomonas sp. | reverse complement strand
CAGCGCTATTACGATCCGCAGATCGGACGCTTCCTCTCCGTCGATCCCGTCACGGCTTACGAGAAGCCGATGACGAACTTCAACCGATACGCCTACGCCTTTAACAATCCGTATCGCTTCACTGACCCGGATGGTCGCGATGGAGCGAACTTCTATACGGGCCAGTACCAGATGGCTCCGCCTGACCCAGCAACGGCAAGGGCTACGATTGGGTTGATCGCTGATTTCTTGCCGGTTATCGGCGATATCAAGGGTGTTGTTGAGGCGATCCAGAATCCCACTGTTATCAATGTGGTTGCCGCTGGCGTGGGCTTCGTTCCTATTGCTGGTGATGTTGCTGGAAAGGCCCTCAAACACGCGGACGAAGCAATATCAATGACTAAAGCCGTGGAAAAAGGGGCCGCGCACGTGGGATCAGATGCCAAGGTTGCTTTGACACCGGCTGGCAATGTGCAGTTCTCTAGTTCCACCGTCGATGCCGCTGGAAACACGGTCACAAAGAACGCTCGTTTTGATGTCAACCCAAATAGTGGTCATGTTCAGAAACAAGGCCCACATCTGAATCTTGAGACTCAAATTAAGTCCCCGTCGGGTCAAGTGACGAAGCTCCCTGACCCTCATACCCCAATCAAGCCAGAAACCATTCGGCGGGGTGACTACGAATGAGTACTCATGCACGAGAGCATATTCATGGCATCAGCGCGGCATGGGATGGAGTTGAGCTGGAGTTGACCATGACTGTCGATGCGATCTCTCGCTTCGCTTCAGTACTATCCGCAGCTGATGGCGACGCGTTCGCAATTGATTCTGTTCTCAATGTCGCACTTTCATTGACGATGATTGTCGTTGAAGTCGCCAATGGGCCTGTAAAGATATCCGTGGCCGACAACACGGTGACTATCAAAGGCGACTCCAGTGCCCTCAAGCAAATCGCGAATAATTTGTTGGGGCTAATAGTTCTCGCAGAAACGAAAGGCGTGTCCCATATGCACTTCGACCACGTATCTGACCAAGATTTAATCAGCAGTGATTCGGCAAGTTTGATTGTAAGTATCGAAGGCTAGCGGCGTCCGGGAAAAAAGGGGCCAGAGTAAATTAGCGTTTGACTCTGATCGCCCATAACAACAAAGCCCGCATCGCTGCGGGCTTTGTTGTTTGTGGGGTTGTGATGTAGAAAAACAGAAAAACAAGGACACGCACCATTCCCCATGAGTAAAACGGCACCCGCGCTGAAGTCCTGAAATCGCATCTCCTTACTTGCTACCAAAGCCCCGAACAAACCTGCGCCCACGCGCCATCCTCCCGTCCGGGCGATGGAACACGCGTCAAATCCTCAACCGGCGTTTGCCAGTTGCCTTGCCAGCCCGATCCCCTTCAACCAGCGTTGTCCCAACCGTTCGGCGGTCGCGATCAGGTCCGTCGCATCGCCCACCACCCGCCAGTAGCCAGAGCCCACCGCCTTGACCCGCATGGCCCAGCGATCCGCATCGTCATGGCAAGCCAGAGCGCGCGGCGCATCGTGCGCCATGCTGTGCTTGCCGGGCCGCAGCTGCCGGCCAGTCCATTCCACCAGGCCCACATACGCGCGCAGGCTGAGGCCCAGCGGGGTGCGGGCTGTCGCCTGCCCCAGCACAGGGCGCAGCGGACGATCCAGGTCGGCAGGCGTCAATGTGGCCAGGCGATGCCGGATGCTGGTGTGGTCGGAGACTGCCAGGGTCTCGGCCATGCCTGCCCGGACGGGGTTCAGATCCACGTAGGCCATGGCCGCCAGCAGCGCCCGTTCGTCGCACAGCACTTGGACTTTGAACCGTCCCTCCCAGAACCGGCCTTTGCAGGCATCCTCAGCATTGGCGGCGCGTGCCAGAGGTTCGGCCAGGCATTTCATCAGCCAGGAGAGATTGCTCAGGCGCTCGCGTAGTACCGTCACATAGTCCGGCTGCTGCATCAGCCGGTCGCGCTTGGCGTCACGGGCGGCCTCGGCGTCCTCGCGCGGGGGGAACAGGCGCACCCAGCGGGTGGCGACTTCGGCATCGGACCATGCAGCAGGCAGCGTTGGATCGAGCTGCAGCACCAGATGCAGGTGGTTGCTCATCACCGCATAGGCGTGGATGGCCACCGCAAAGCAGTCGGAGAGCAGGGAGATGCGTTGCTCGACCCAGGCCTTGCGATGCTCGAAGGATTGACCGGTGTAGCGATCCTGCCCGCACAGGAAGGCGCGGCGCACGCAGCGCTGGACGCAGTGGAAGGTGCCGCCGGTACCGGTGGTGATCAGCTGGGAACGGGCCGTGGTCATGGCACCAGTGTCATAGCGCGTGAATTGCGGCACTATCGGGAAACCCTGATCTGAGGGTCAGTGAAAGGGGGATTGGTGCGTGTCCTTGCTCTCCCGATGGATGGAGGGGCTCATCAGATTCAGGGCAGGGCTCGTACACTTGGCAGATGCCACGCCTGCTGCCCTCCAGCACCGAATCCACGCTCGAACGTCAGATCATCGGCGCAGTCACGCTGCTGCTACATGCTGTCCTCGCTTGGTGCCTACTGCACGTCGCAGGCCAAGGCATGACTGGTACGGGGACCGCAGAACAAGGTGATGGTGGTGCGTTGGTGGTGACGTTCATTGCGGTGCCGCGCAAGGAGACGAACCCGCAGCCGAGCCCCACAGTGCCGGTGCCGCCGGCATCCGAGCCGCCCGCCGAACATCCCGCCACCACGACCTCGCACGCCATCATTCCGAATCGTGACCCGAGCCTTGCGCGCACCCTGAGTACGACCGGCGACTACGTCACTTCAAACATGTCATCGGCGGCATCGAGCCTATCGCCTCCGCCCACGACCTCTACGGCCGGCGCCAGCAGTGCCCAAAGCGGCAGCCCAGACAATGATCTACGCGCCAGCTACCATGCCGCCTTGCGGGCCCGGATCGTCACGACCTGGCAAAGCCTCACGACCCGCGCATTTCCCTCTGGCTGCACCCTGACGCTGAATCAGAGTACAGGCGGTGCGGTCACCTCGAGCTCAGCCAATGGCTGCGCCCTATCCAGCGAAGACCGCCTGCAACTGGAGGCTGCAGCCTTAATGGCGCAGCCATTGCCGTACGCGGGTTATGAGGCGGTGTTTGCGCCTGAGCTCCACCTCTCGCTTTGACATGCCCGAGATCCTATAGACGCTTGGACCTTCGACTATTCTCGGCGCGAGGAATGCACCAACTCCACTCAATCGCAGTAGGCATGGATTATCGCTGAGCGAATACACGCGTTCGACTCACCACCCTGAATGGGCTTCTTCGACGAACTCCTGCATCGCAATGGACAACACGCGCTGCGAATCAACCGAGAGCATGTAGGCGGGCGCACGGCAGTCACGCAACGCGTGTGGCCAGTGTAGTGAGCGGTATAGCGAGTCTCTCCGCGATTGCTTCGCCTGCCTCCCACTGCCGAGAAAGCAATCGGCGAAGTGCGGCGGAGGCTTCAGTTTCAATTGGTAGGAATGATTTGCTCAGGCGCGATCCTGAAGACATTGCATGCGTACTCACCTTAGCTCAGCGCGTTGCTTGCAACTCAACTCCTTGTTTAAATTTGGATTAGTACATTCCTTCATAAGGGCGGCGATGTTTATGCGCAAGACCATCATCGCAGTGCCTGCAATGCCAGCAATGATTGCCAACGCAGCAGTCACCGTTATTCTGGAGACATGCCTGTGGTGATCCCCCGCGTGTTGTCCAGCCTTGTGCTCTGTTTGTTGGCGCTGCCGGTATCGGCGGTCACGGTGACGCGTGTCGATTTGCGGGGCACCAGCGACCAACGACTGCTCGACAACGTGCGCAGTGCGTTGTCTTTGCAAGATGCGGTGGGCAAGCGGTTGACGCACCGGCGGCTGGCGTACCTGTTGCAGCAAGCGGATGCGCAGACGCGGCAGGCCTTGGAGCCGTTTGGCTATTACGCGCCGGTCATTCGCATTCAGCGCAGTGATCGTGCCGACCCGCAGACCGTCGGTGCGCCCGACGATGACCCCGCCGCCGCCGACGCGCCGGAAACGTCGCAGGACGACGTGCTCAGCGTCAGCATCAGCATTGACCCCGGCCTCCCCGTGCAGGTGCGGGGCCGGCAAGTGGTGGTGACCGGTGCCGGTGGCGACGATGCGCAAGTCCGCGCGGCACTGGCGGCATTCGTACCGCACACGGGCGAGGTGCTTGATCACAGCCGCTACGAGGCCAGCAAAACCCGGGTCAACCGGGCGCTGGCGGCACAGGGGTATTTCGATGCCGACTTCATCATCCATCAAGTGCAGGTGACCCGCGCCGAGCACGCCGCCGATATTGACCTGCGCTGGAGCAGCGGGCCGCGCTACCGGTTGGGCGAGGTGGTGTTCACGCAGTCGCCAGCGCCGGTGTTGCGCGACGAGCTGTTGCAAAAACTGGTGGGCTGGACGCCAGGCCAGGCCTATGACGCGGCGCAGTTGGAACGCCTGCGGCGCTCGCTGGTGGCGCTGGACTATTTCGGCTTGGTGGATGTCAGCGCCACCCCGGAAACGGCGCAGGACAAACAGGTGCTGGTGCAGGTCAACCTGACCCCGGCTCCGCGCAGTATTTACAGCTATGGCCTCAGTTACGGCACCCGCAGCGGTGCCGGTTTCAGTACCGGATTTGAGCGCCGCTATTTGAATCAACGCGGGCACAAGGCGCTGGCACAAATCGATTGGGGCAACCAGCGCAAAACCGCCACCGTGCAATACCGCATACCGGCGTTTGCGTGGCGTGATGGCTGGTACAGCGCCAGCCTGCAAGCGGCCGATGAGCAGACCGACTCACTGGACAATCGCCACCTGGAATTCGTGGCTAGCCGCAGCGGGCAATACAACGAACATCTGAATCTGGTGGCCTCTGTGCATGTGCTGCGCGAGCGTTGGTCGTATTTCACCGTCAACAAGCCGGTGGGGCTGTATCAGTTTGCCAGCTTTGTATTTCCGCAGCTGCGCGCCGACTACATCAATGTGGACAACCGGATGGCCCCGCGCAGCGGTTTTGGTGGTGGCCTCACGTTACGCGGCGGCAACGGCAATGCCACAGGCTTTGTGCAGTTGCACGCCAATGCGCAGTGGTTTCATGGCTTCGATGCCGATAGCCGGCTGATTGTGCGCGGCGAAGCCGGGCGCACATTCACCGGCGACCTGCTGAATTTGCCGCCCAGCCTGCGTTATTTCGCCGGTGGCGATCGCAGCGTGCGCGGTTATGGGTGGCGTGAAATTGGCCCGCGCATTCGCAACAGCCAAGGCGACTTGTATGCCGTGGGTGCCTCCAATGTGGTGACCACCAGCATCGAGTACGAACGCTATTTGAACGGCCCGTGGGGTGCGGCGGTGTTTGTGGATAGCGGCAGTACATTTGATGGCAGGCGCGCCGACCCGCACACCGGCGTAGGCATCGGCCTGCGTTGGCGCTCGCCGGTCGGGCCGGTGCGGATTGATATTGCACGTGGCCTCAACCGCCCCGAATCGCCCTTCACCCTGCATCTGAATATCGGGGCTGATCTGTGATCCGGCGCGTCGTGTTGCGCGTGGGTGGTATCGCACTGGTGTTGCTGCTGCTGATTTCGGCCGGGGCACTGACGTGGTTGCTGGCGACCGTTGGCGGCCGTGACTTCCTATTGCGACACATCACGGCCCAGTTGCCCGCCGGCAGTACGCTGACGTGGACGCAGGCCGAGGGCCATTTGGCCGGCCCGCTGACTTTGCGGGGCGTGCAGCTGCGCATGCCAATGCAGCGGGATGGTGACTGCGTGGCAACTGCGCAGGCGGCATGCGCAATGGGCACCCTCAAATTGGATGCCGGTACCTTGACGCTGGAGGCGGCGCTGCTGCCGCTGTTGACCCGCAGCGTGCGTGTACACAGCCTGCGTCTTGCTGATGCCAGGCTGGATCTGCCGCGCGACGATTCACCTTTCAAGTTGCCGCGCTGGCCGGATGTCCTGCCCATGCTGGATGTGCCCGTGCATGTGCACGTCGATGCCATCGTCATGGATCGCCTCGCCATCGCTGAAGAAGGCGTGCCGCAAATTCTGTTGCAGCGTGTGCGCGGTGGTGTGCGGCTGGATCCGGGCGCGCTGCATATCGAACAGTTGCGCATCGACAGTGATCGCGGCCAATTCAGTGCGCAGGGTGACTATCGCCCACGCGACAACTTCCGCAGCGATGTGCGTGCCAGCGCCATATTCCCCGCCGCCACCGGGCAAACCGCCGCGCAGTTGCGCGTGTATGCCAGCGGTGACTTGGCCGCACTGGTGGTCACCGTGGATGGCCATGCACCCGCCCCGGTGCACGCCATGCTGCGCTTGCAAGGCGATACCGCCACCCCGCGCTGGCGTTTGCAAGCCAACAGCACCGCGTTGGATTTGGCCGTGCTCGCCGGCCGTGGTGAGACGTCCACCCCCTTGGCCGTGCAACTCACGGCTACCGGTGTGGGGGGCCGCGCGAACGTGCAGGGGCAGCTGCAACGGGATGACTTCAATTTGCGCGTGCTGCCTTCACAGCTCAGTTTGGAAGCCCAAACCTTGCGCGCGCACTCGCTGGTGGCGGAGGTGTTTGATGGACGCATCAGCGCCGATGGCAAGGCCGATCTGCGCGATCCCAAGCACGCCGCGTTGGCGCTGAACATCGCCGCGCGCGGTCTGCGCTGGCGTAGTCGGGATGCGCAAACCACGATCAGCGCGGATGGCGACTTCAAACTGGAAGGCACGCTGGCGCGTTGGCTGGCAACTGGCAAGGCGCAGTTGCAACGCGGCCGCGACCACGCCGTGCTGGAGCTTGATGGGTTGGGTAACCGCGACGGTGTGCAGCTGCGTAATCTGCGCATCAGTATGCCGCAGGGGCGTTTGGATGCCAGTGGGCAACTGGCATGGTCACCGGCATTGCAGTGGACGGCCAAGGCGCAATTGGCGGGTTTTGATCCTGGCTATTTCGCGCCCGATTGGCCGGGTGCGGTGAATGGCGATCTGCAAAGCCATGGCGAACTGCGGACAGGCGCGCGCGGCTTGCTGGCGCAATTGGAGGTCACTCGCTTGGGCGGCAGCTTGCGCAAACGTGCTTTGGCCGGCCAGCTGGATGTGCAAATCGATGGTGACCACTACGCGGGCAATGCCGAGCTGACACTGGGGCAAAGCAAGCTGAGCACGTACGGCAAATGGGCAGACAGCATCGAACTCGATGCGCGTTTTGACCCCCTGCAATTGCAAGACCTGCTGCCCGATGGGCGCGGCAGTGTGCGCGGCAGCGTGCACCTGCGCGGTGAGCGTGACGCGCCCGATATCACCGCCGAGCTTGTCGGCAATGGGCTGGCATTTGCCGACTATCGGGTCGCGCAGTTGAGCGCCAAGGGGCATCTGCCGTGGCGGCGTGGTTCTGGCGCGCTGGTCATCGACGCCCAAGGCCTGCACGCTGGGCTGCCGCTGCACACGCTGCACGCAGATCTGCGCGGCGCGATGGAGCGTCTGCAATGGGGCATCGATGTCAGCAGTGATAGCGGCAGCCTGAGTGCGCGTGGTGATGCGGGCAAACACGGCACGCGTTGGCAGGGAGGGGTGACGGCACTGCAATTGCAGCCCAGCATCGGCCCAGCATGGGCGTTGCAACACGCTGCGCAGTGGACGTGGGATGGGCGCAGCGCAACGCTGGCCAATGCCTGCTTGCAAGCGGTGGGCGGTGGCGGCGTGTGTGCCGACGCCGACTGGCCACGGCGCGGTGTGCAGTTGGCAGGGCACGCTTTGCCACTGACCTTGCTCACGCCGTATCTGCCCGACCGCAGTGATGGCCAGCCGTGGGCCGTACATGGTGTGCTGTCGCTGAATGCCCATCTTCAACCCGTTGGCGGCACATGGCGCGGCACCGCCACGCTGCGCTCGGACGCCGGCGGCCTGCGCAATCGGCCGCGCGCGCGCCGGGATGTGTTCAGCTACCGTGCACTGGCGGTGCAAGCTGCGTTTGACCCGCATCGTGTGGAAGCCACGCTGAGCAGCGGGCTCAATGGCAGCGGTCAACTGGATGCGCACATCGTCACCGGTTTTGATGCTTACGCACCGTTGTCCGGCAATTTGAAACTGGATACCGATGCACTGACTTGGGTTGAATTGTTCTCGCCCGATATCGTGTCGCCCACCGGCAATCTGCATGTGGATGTGCAGTTGGCCGGCACCCGCGCGAAACCGTTGTTGGGTGGGCAGGCACGCCTGCAAAAGTTTTCCACCGAACTCCCCGCGCTGGGCATCAGTCTGCACGAGGGTGACGTGCAATTGCTTGCGCAAGCCGATGGCAGCGCCCGCATCCACGGCCAAGTGGGCGCAGGAACAGGCGTGTTGCAGCTCGATGGTCAGCTGGATTGGCGCAGCGATGACACGCCGCTGCAATTGCAACTGCGCGGCAACAACCTGCTGCTGGCCGATACCCACCAACTGCGCGCAATCGCCAGCCCCGACTTGAGCCTGCGTTATCGCGCCGGGCAGCCCTTACAAATACGCGGCAGCGTCAATGTATCGGAAGCCAACATTCAGCTGGAACGGCTGGATATGGGGGTGTCACCCTCGCCTGATGTCGTGGTGTTGGATCCCGCCGATCCCACCCCTGTGGCCGCCGCCACTGCCTTGGACATGGATCTCAATTTGGTCATGGGCCAGGCCGTGCAACTGGATGGCTATGGCCTGAAAGGCACACTGGGCGGCAGCCTGCGCGTGCGTGCCACGCCCCAGCGCGACATGCTGGGCAGCGGCGCACTCGACATCGCAGGCCGCTACCGCGCTTACGGGCAAAACTTGCAGATCACCCGTGGTCGCCTGCGTTGGTCGAACACACCGGTAGATGACCCCTTGCTGGACATCCGCGCCGAACGCCAGGTGGGGGATGTCACCGCCGGCATCCGCGTGGAAGGCCGCGCCAGTGCACCGCAGGCCAGTGTGTATTCCGACCCGGCCAAGAGCGAGTCCGAAGCGTTGGCCTATCTCACCCTGGGCCGACCATTGTCGGCATTGTCCGGCAATGAAGCGCGCCAACTGGGGGCGGCCAAGGCCGCGTTGAATGCCGGTAGTGGCTTGTTGGCAGCCGAGCTGGGCGCACGCATTGGGCTGGACGATGCCGGCGTGAATGAGTCGCGCGCATTGGGCGGCGATGTGCTCAGCGTGGGCAAATATTTATCGCCCAAACTGTATGTGGGCTATGGCGTTTCACTGCTGGGAACAGGGCAAGTGATGACGCTGAAATATCTGTTGCGCAAAGGCTTCGATATTCAGATCGAATCGTCGACCATCGAAAACCGGGCATCGCTGAACTGGCGCAAGGAAAAATAGCGCCGCAACAACCGGAGCAAGATGCGCGAAATAGCCAACGCATGCGACACTCGTGCACGGGGATTGGCCAGTGTTTGAACAGTGCGGAGTCATGTGATGGCAGCAGTACCTGTGGATGCGCCGGTCACGCAATTGCTGGCGCGTGCCCGCAATGGCGATGCGCAGGCGTTGGGCACCGCTTATAGCGCCGTATACGACGAGCTCAAGCGCGCCGCCCGTGCGCAGCTGCGGCGCATGCGCGATGGCTTTCAAACCACGGCACTGGTGCACGAGGCGTATTTGAAGCTGGCCAACGGTGCGGATCTCAAAGCGGTCGATCGCAATCATTTGCTGGCGTTGTCGGCACGCGCCATGCGTCAGGTTCTGGTGGACGACGCCCGGGCGCGCAAAGCGGACAAGCGCGGCGGCGGGCAGGACGCGCTGACCCTGAGTGCAGCACAAGGCAGTGGCGAGGCGGCTGCGGTAGAAGTGCTGGCACTGGATGAATTGCTCACCGGCCTGCACAGCTTGGACGAGCGCGCCGCGCAGATTGTGGAGCTGCGTTATTTCGGCGGTTATGAAGAATCCGAAATCGCGCGGTTGCTCGACATCAGTGAACGCACCGTGCGCCGCGATTGGCGCAAGGCCCGCGCTTTTTTATTGGCGGAAATGCGGAGTTAAGCCGTCAAGTGGTCTCAGTGCGCCACCCGTGCGCCTTTTAGATGGGCCACGCCATCGACCACGTCGGTCCAGGCCAGCCATACGCCGCCGGCATCCACCGCCAGCTTGGGATAGCCGCTGGCCATGCCGCGTGCGCCCAGCTTGGCCACGGCAAAGGTCTGCAAGCGTTTGGAGAGGTCACGGGGGTAGCGTGCCAACTGCAAGGTTTGTCCGTGTGCATCTTCGTGCAGCCAGGCCACCCATACCTGCCTGGCATCAATCCCCACCGCGCTGCGGCCCAGCACATGGGCGCCGGCCTCCACAGTGACCGGTGCCAGGAAGCTATCGCCAGCGTCATGACTACGCGCCAATTGCAAATGCGGGGTGCCGCCGGCTTCGCTGTACCACAGCACCACCGCGCTATCGCCGGATGCCGCCAATGCCGGCCCGGCCACGGGGCAGCTTTCCACTTTCCAACCATCGGCATGCACCGGCTTGGGCGCTGTCCAGGCATTGTTTTCAAAGCGCGCCAGCGCAATATCGCGAACCTCGTCTGCGCTGCGGTCACGCCATGCCAGCAAGGGTCCTTTGCGGGTCATTGCCACCGCGGTCTGGCAGCAATCGCAGGTGCGCGCATCCACCACGGCATCGGTGCCGCGCTGCAAATCCAGCGTGAACAGATTGCTGCGCAATTGCATTGCGCCCATCGCGTGCTGTGCTGCAGTGCCCGCGCCCATCGCCGCTTGGTCGCGCCCGTCCAGCCACGCAATGCCGGCACTATTGCTGCCATTCGGCCAGAGTGCGGCAAATCCGTGTTCGGCCGGCTTGCCATCGCTGTTGACGCGGGTGATCTGGTCCCAGTTCATGCCGCCGTCTTTTGAGCGCGCCAGCACCGTGTCATAGCCAGAGGGGCTGTCAGGTTGGGTCTGCAACCACTGCATCCACAGTGCGCCATCGGGGGTGGCCAGCAGGTGCGGGGTGTCCCCAGCATTGGCCAGC
The DNA here is from genome assembly GCF_937872235.1 of uncultured Thermomonas sp. Taxonomy (NCBI): domain Bacteria; kingdom Pseudomonadati; phylum Pseudomonadota; class Gammaproteobacteria; order Lysobacterales; family Lysobacteraceae; genus Thermomonas; species uncultured Thermomonas sp. The sequence continues at coordinate 28,221 of NZ_CALMPC010000133.1, read as the reverse complement.
AGCGCATTGCCCACCGCCACGGTGCGCGGTTGGCTTTGCCAGCCGGTAGCTTCGGTGTACGAGGCAAATTGCAAGGCGTTGCGGCGGCCTTGGGTGCGGTTGATCCAACTCAGCAGCACACGTCCGCCGGATGCGGTTTGCAAGTCCGGAGCCATCGAGCCGGCTTCGGCGGGAAGCACCCAGGTCTGCACGCTGTAGCCGGCATTGGCGGGTTTGCTGGGGGGCGTGTCGCGCTTGCAGCCGGTGAAGGCGGTCAGGGCGATGGCGAGGACGAGCAGGTTGCGAAGTGTCATCGGCAAAGAATACGCCTGTCAGCCCGAAATACCGCTGCGTGAATCGACGTGTCGGGGATGGGGTATTCGCTACGCGGCTCGAACTGCCGCTGCGTGAATCGACGTGCCGGGGATGGGGCATTCACTACCCGGCTCGAACTGCCGCTGCGTGAATCGACATGTCAGGGATGGGGCATTCACTACGCGGCTCGAAATGCCGCTGCGTGAACACCCCATCCCTGACATGCCTGTGTGTCGTTTTTTTACGCCGCCCGTTCGCGGCGGGCGCGTTCCAGGTGCACCAACAGCAGCGAAATCGCCGCTGGCGTCACCCCGGGGATACGCTGCGCTTGGCCCACGGTTTGCGGCTGTACGCGCTGCAGCTTTTGCAGGACTTCGGCGGAGAGGCCGCGCACGTGGGCGTAGTCGAAGTGGGTGGGGATGGTGGTGGCTTCGTTGCGCTGTTGGCGGGCGATCTCATCGCGCTGGCGGTTCAGATAGCCGGCGTATTTGGTTTCAATTTCGACTTGTTCGGCCACTTTTGCATCGTCCACGGCGGGGCCGAATTCAGGCACGTGCAGCAGGCGCGAGTAATCGAGTTCCGGGCGGCGCAGCAAATCCAATGCATTGTTTTCACGGCTGACTTCAATCCCAAGGTCGCGTGCCAATGCGGCGCCCAGTGCGTTATTGGGTGCTGCCCACAGGCTGGACAGGCGTGCGGTTTCGGCGGCCACCGCGTCACGCTTGCGTGAAAATGCCTGCCAGCGCGCTTCATCCACCAGGCCCAGTGCATGGCCAATGGGCGTGAGCCGGGTATCGGCATTGTCTTCGCGCAATTGCAGGCGGTACTCGGCGCGGCTGGTGAACATGCGGTATGGCTCGCTGGTGCCGTGGGTGATCAGGTCATCCACCAATACGCCCAGATACGCTTCATCGCGGCGCAGAGTGCAGGCGTCTTGTTGTCGCACAAAGCGCGCCGCATTCACGCCAGCCAACAAGCCTTGCGCAGCGGCCTCTTCGTAGCCGGTGGTGCCGTTGATCTGGCCGGCAAAAAACAGCCCGGCCACCGCCTTGGTTTCCAGTGAGGCTTTGAGCCCGCGTGGGTCGAAGAAATCGTATTCGATGGCATATCCGGGGCGGGTGATATGCGCGTGTTCGAAGCCGCGAATGCTGCGTACCAGATCCAATTGCACATCGAACGGCAGCGAAGTACTGATGCCATTGGGGTAGATTTCGGTGACCGACAAGCCTTCGGGTTCGACAAAAATCTGATGGCTGGCTTTCTCGGCAAAACGCACGACCTTGTCTTCAATCGACGGGCAATAGCGCGGGCCGATGCCTTCGATCTGGCCGGAATACAACGGGCTGCGGTGCAGGGCATCCCGAATGATTTGATGCGTGCGCTCGCAGGTATCGGTGATCCAGCAGCTCACTTGCGCAGGTTGATCGGCATGGCTGCCCATGAACGACATCACCGGGCGTGGGTCATCGCCGGGCTGTTCGCTCATCACCGAATAATCCAAGGTGCGGCCGTCAATCCGTGGCGGCGTGCCGGTCTTGAGCCGGTCCACCACAAAGCGGCCCTCGCGCAGTTTGTGCGCCAATGCGGTGGCCGGTGCGTCGCCCATGCGCCCGGCGGCGTATTGGGTTTGCCCGATATGGATTTTGCCGGCCAAAAACGTGCCTGCGGTCAGCACGACGGCGGGGGCTGCGAAGGTCAGGCCGGTTTGCGTGATCGCACCGCGCACGGCGTCATTGACGATCACCAGATCATCGACGGCGGCTTGAAATACGGTGAGGTTGGGCTGTGTCTCCACCGTGCGCCGGATGAAGCTGCGATACAGCGCGCGGTCGGCTTGGCAGCGCGTTGCACGCACGGCTGGCCCCTTCGACGCATTGAGCACGCGCCACTGGATGCCGGCCGCATCGGCGGCCTTGCCCATGATGCCGCCGAGCGCGTCGATTTCCTTGACCAGATGGCCTTTCCCAATCCCGCCAATCGCCGGGTTGCAACTCATTGCACCCACGGTTTCGATATTGTGGGTGAGCAGCAAGGTGCGCGCACCGGTGCGGGCAGAGGCCAGTGCGGCTTCGGTGCCGGCATGGCCGCCACCAATCACGATGACATCGAAGGCGTAGAAGGACGTGTTCATCGGGCAATTATCGCGCGCAAATGCGCCTGGGCTGGGTTTTGAAAAGTTGGCACGCTTCCTGCTTTATCCTCATCAGCACTCGCTGTGGCACGCCGCAAGGTGATGATCGGACTGAACAGGGGCCGATCCTGCGCATAACGAGGACGCTACGAGGGCCGGGTGTCGGGGGACATCCGGCCCTCTTTTTTTATGCGTGCTGCTGTTGTTGGTGCGCTGAAGCTGCACCGCCACTGCGTCTGCAAGTGGTCGTCGCTGACATGCATGGGGGATGCGTGCAGGAAAGTGTCGGTGCCCGCAGGACGGGCGGAACAGGGGGGATCCGGAAAGTCCTGCAAGGCACCGACGCGCGTAGAGTAGCGCGATCTGGCGTGAAGTGACGCAGAAAGTCACAGGCTGGCCCAACTTCGATTCAGCTTGTGCAAGCGATCACGTTTTTGTGTTTTCCGTACGCATCGTCGATGCACCGCATTGAAATTGGCGCCGCGCAGATCTGTGTACAACGCGGCCAATCACCAGCTGGCGCGTTAGCATGCGCTGAATGAATGCTTCCGATAGCCGTGCCCCACTTCCCGCGTTTGCCGATGTGCAAACCGCCGCCGCCCGCATCGCACCGTATGCGCATGTGACGCCCGTGCTGCACTCGCGCGCGCTGGATGCGATGACTGGCGCAAGCCTGTACTTCAAAGCCGAACACTTGCAGCGCGTGGGTGCATTCAAGTTTCGCGGCGCGTGCAATGCGGTGTGGTCACTCACCGCTGCGCAAGCCGCATGTGGGGTGGTGACGCATTCTTCCGGCAATCACGGGGCAGCGCTGGCGCTGGCGGCGCAGCTGCGCGGGATTGCCTGCCATGTGGTGGTACCGGACGGTGCGGTGGCGGCCAAGGTGGCGGCGATAGCGCACTACGGCGCTCAGTTGCATCGCTGCGCAGCGACGCTTGCGGCACGCGAGGCGATGTGTGCGCAGGTGCAAGCCACAACTGGCGGCAACAGCGTGCATCCCTATACCGATCCGCGCGTGATTGCCGGGCAAGGCACCGCCGCATTGGAGTTGTTGACCGCGCAACCAGGGTTGGACGCACTGGTGGTGCCATTGGGGGGTGGTGGTTTGGCGGCAGGTACGGCATTGGCGATGCGCGCACTGGCCCCGCACTGCCGCTTGTATCTGGCCGAACCTGCCGGCGCTGCCGACGGTGCACGATCGTTTGCTGCCGGTGCGCTGGATCACGCGGGGATTCCGGACACCATTTGCGATGGCTTGCGTGGCACGCTGGGCGCGATCAATTTCGAAATCCTGCGTGCCTGCGATGCGCAGGTATTGACGGTGGATGATGTCCAGGCCGTGGCCGCGCTGCGCTTGCTGTGGTCGCGCACCAAACAACTGGTCGAGCCGTCATCGGCCACCGTATTGGCGGCGGTGTTGGCGCACCCCGCAGTCTTCGCGGGGCGCAAGGTGGGCGTTATTTTGTCGGGCGGGAATGTGGATTTGGACGCACTGCCGGGATTGCTGGCGGCCGGCTAACGCCCACGCTCGCTACGCAGTGCTTGCACGTCACGTTGATCCCGCGCCGCTTCGTGTGCCACCACCCAAGCAAACAGTGCAATTCCGGCGACCACCAGCAGTCCGCCGAACAAGGCTTGTCCATGCGGCCACGGTTCGCCAAGGAACATCACCCCCAGCAGTGCGGCAAAGACCACTTCCGATGCCTGCATGGCCTCCACTGCGCCCAGCGCGGTGGGATTGCTGCGAACCATGCCACTGGCATGGAAAAACAGAATGGTGGCGGCCACACCGGAGACCAATGCCACCACAAAGATCGCTTCCATTTGCGCAGCAGGCGGTGGCCCCGCTTGCGTCCATGCCCATAGTGCCAGTGCCCACCATGCCGGTTGGCTGGCCAAGGTCATTCCGAAGACGCGCTGGGTGGCATTGAGGGGTTCACCACGCCGTTCCAAATGCAGCAACAGGCCACGGTTGCCCAGTGGATAAGCAAACGCACTGACCAGTACGCAGGCCAGAGCCAGCCATGCGGAAGGCGTCAAGGTCCCATGCGCATTGCCAAATTGCATCAGTAGCACGCCCGTCACAATCAGCACGCCCACCGCAAATCCAGTACGTGGGATGCGCGCCCGTGCATCGCGATACAACAGGGGCGCACACAACATGCCCGCCACCACCGTCATCTGGAAACTGCCGGCCACCAGCCACGACGGGCCACTGGCCGCGGCCGCGCTGAGCAGTCCATAGAACAGGGCAAAGCCGACACTGCTCCAGCCCAGCCATGCACCCGGCGCGGCGCGGAGCGAACGCCACACGGGGGCAATGCCGCCCTGCCAATGCATCAGCGGCAACAGTAGCGGCAGCATGAACAAGTAGCGCAGCGCGGCAGTCCATGCCCAATGCCCGCCACCCACCGCCACCGCGCGGTTGAGCACATAGGTACTGGTGAATAACAATGCTGCCAACAGCGACAGTCCTACCGCACGGAGGACGTGGTGTTGCGCGCTCATCCGCGCCTGCGAATCGGAATGTTCGCGACCGGCACCGCCACCAAATCCGCACCGCCTTCGCGGATCGGCGCACCAGGTTCCGGTGCCCACGCCATCGCGCTGATGATTTCCCACGTGGCCGGCAGTCCCGCCGGTGTGCGATGCGCTTCGTAGGCCGTGGCCGCTGCGGCAAACCGCCCGCGCCCGGTCAGGCTGCTGCGGCGGTTGGCCAACGCATTGGTGGCACCCAGCGCGCGCAATTCGTGCATCAGGGCCGTCAGCTGCGGGTAGTGGGTGATGTCTTCCTCGCGATCGACCACCGGCTGAAAGAAGCCGGCGTTGACCAGGGCATCGCCCATCCCGGCGATGTCCACAAACGGGCTGACATGCGGCGCGGCATCGGCGTAGGCAAACGCGTTGCGCAGTTCCCACAAGGTTTCCGGGCCAAACGTTGAGAACAGCAGCAAACCCTGCGGCCTGAGCGCCCGCCGGAAGCCATTGAGCACCGCGCCCAAATCTTCCACCCATTGCAGGCACAAGTTGGAGAAAATCACATCCACACTGCCTTCGGCCAACGGCAGCGCACGCGCATCGGCACACAAGGGCTGCGGCACTTGCACAAACGGGTTCCAGCGTCTGCAGGCGGCGCGGGTGTGCTGCAACATCGGCAGCGCCAAATCCATCGACAGGATCTGTGCTTTGGGCCAGCGTTTTTGCAGCGCCACGCTGGCCGCACCGGTGCCGCAGCCCAAGTCCAACACCCGCTGTGGCGGCTTGCGCGCCAGTGCCGGGTCATCCAGATAATCCAGTGACTCCAGCAATCGTGCCTGTGCATTGCGCTGCACATGGGCGGCGGCGTCATAACTGGCGGCCGCACGCGAAAATGCACGCCGCACTTGCTTGGCATCAAATAGCGAATCGTTCATCAGGCGTGCTTCAATGACGCGTGGCCGGCGCTTGCAAGAAACGCCATCAATGCGTCTGCCACTGTATTTGCATGGGTCAGGAATGGCGCATGCCCGGCATGTTCTATGGGTACGAATTGCGCCAACCGGGACTGCGCCGCACTGGCCTGCATCGCCGCTGGGTTGACCAAGCGGTCGCGTCGGCCAGCGAGCCACAGGCTGGGCACCGCCAGTGCCGGCAATGCGTCACGCAAATCACTCTGCTCCAGCAGCTGCAAGCCTTCCGCCAACACCCGTGGTGACGGTTCGCCGCGCGTCAGCACCGCATCGCGCAGCAGCTTGAGTTCTTCGCGCATATGGTCAGAGCCAAACGCTTCCAGTGCGATGAAGCGGTCAATCGTGGCGCGCCAATCACTGCGCAGGCCGGCTTCGAAACCGGTGAACACGTCACGCGCCATGCCGTGTGGCCAAGTGTCACTCAGCACAAACTTGGGGGTGGCGCACAGCATCGCCAGTGCCGGCACACGCGCCGGTTGCGTGGCCGCTGCATGCAGTGCCAATAACCCCCCTAGCGACCAACCACACCACGGCGCAGCTGGCACCACCGCCAGCACCGCCTGCACGCAGGCATCCAGCTGCAAAGGCACACCGCAATCCCGGCTATGCCCGTGGCCGGGCAGATCCACCACGTGCAAGGTGTGGTGTTCACGCAGCGCTTGCACCAACGGCGCGAAAATACCGCCGTGCATCGCCCAGCCGTGCAGCAGGATCAGGGGGGGGCCGTGGCCTGTGATGTCAACGGACAGCTGGGTCATGATGGGGTTTTGCGTTGTGGCCAAAGGCGCAACAGCGTAGATAGCCGATGACGGTAAACGCGCATTATCGCAAGAACGCCGTGCTGCTTGCCGAGTACAGGATGAATCCATGCATGGAGAAGATGTGATGACCACACTGCCATTGACCGATCCGCAGTTGTTGCGCAACCAGGCACTGGTTGCGGGCCAATGGTGTGCGGCCGCGACCGGCGGTACCTGCGAAGTACGCAACCCCGCCACAGGCGCGCTGCTGGGCACGGTGCCAGACATGGGTGCGGATGAAACCCGGCGTGCCATCGATGCCGCGCATGCGGCGTTCCCGGCGTGGGCAAACATGACCGCCAGGGAGCGCGCGCACGTGCTGCGCCGCATGTTCGACCTGATGCTGCACCATCAGGATGATCTGGCCGTGTTGATGACCGCCGAGCAGGGCAAGCCGCTTGCGGAGGCGAAGGGCGAAGTGCTGTATTCGGCTGGCTTTCTGGAATGGTTTGGCGAACAAGCCAAGCGCATGGACGGCGACACGATTCCCGGCCACGCCGGTGACAATCGCATCCTCACGTTGCGCCAGCCGGTGGGTGTGGTGGCGGCCATCACACCGTGGAATTTCCCTTCGGCCATGCTTGGCCGCAAATTGGGCCCGGCGCTGGCAGCGGGGTGCACGGTGGTGTGCAAGCCGGCGATGCAAACCCCGTTTTCGGCGCTGGCGCTGGGCGTGATTGCCGAGCGCGCTGGCCTGCCGCCGGGCGTGCTGAATATCGTCACTGGCCAGGATGCGGCGGCAATTGGCACGCAAATGACAGCACACCCGAAGGTGCGCAAGCTCAGCTTCACCGGCTCAACGGCGGTGGGCAAACGCTTGATGGCACAGTGCGCCGAGGGCATGAAGCGGGTGTCGCTGGAACTGGGCGGCAATGCGCCATTCATCGTGTTCGAGGATGCGGATTTGGATGCCGCGGTGGCCGGTGCGATTGCCAGCAAATACCGCAACACCGGGCAAACCTGCGTCTGCGCGAACCGCTTGTTCGTGCAGGACGCGGTGTACGCCGCATTTGCGGAAAAACTGGTGGCCGCTGTGCGCGCACTGCGCGTAGGCGATGGCTTGCAAGGCCCCACCGAGCAAGGACCGTTGATCGACGCCAAGGCTTTGGCGAAAGTCGAGCAGCATGTTGCCGATGCCACGGCAAAAGGCGCGCGCATTGCCACCGGCGGTAAGCGCCACGCGCTGGGCGGCACCTTCTTCGAACCGACCGTGCTCCTCGACGTTGCTGATCACATGTTGGTCGCGCAGGAGGAAACCTTCGGCCCGGTTGCGCCACTGTTCCGTTTCAACACCGAAGCGGACGTCATCGCAATGGCCAATGCCACCGAGTATGGGTTGGCCAGCTATTTCTACACGCGTGACCTGGCGCGCAGTTGGCGCGTAGCCGAAGCACTGGAATGCGGCATGGTCGGCATCAACACCGGGCTGATCTCGACCGAAGTGGCGCCGTTTGGCGGCGTCAAGCAATCCGGTATGGGCCGCGAAGGCTCGAAGTACGGCCTCGACGATTACACCGAGCTGAAATATATCTGCGTGGGTGGGGTATAGCTGCGCGCCAACGCATCCAGCAAGCCGTCAATCTGCTGCGTGGTATGCGCGGCTGACAAGGTGATGCGCAGCCGTGCGCTGCCTTCCGGCACGGTGGGTGGGCGGATCGCACTGGCCCAATAGCCGGCTGCTTCCAAGGCTGCAGACAGCGTCAGCGCATCGGCATCCGCACCCATCAGCAGTGGTTGGATGGCGGTGTCTGACGCCATCAGCGGCAAGCCCAACTGCGCCGCAGCCCGGCGGAACTGGGCGATATTGGCGTGCAGCTGTGCTCGCAAGGCATCGCCCTGTGCCGACTGCACCACCTGCACGGCGGCGCGCGTGGCGGCGGCTTGCATCGGTGGCAGCGCGGTGGTGTAGATGCCGGGGCGTGCGGTTTGCAACAAGTGTTCGATGAGCTCGTCTGTGCCCACCACTGCCGCGCCCACGCCACCCAACGCTTTGCCGAAGGTGATCAAGCGCAGTGGCGCGTCCTCCACGGTAAGTCCTGCGGCGGCGATGCTACCGCGCCCGTGTGCGCCCAGTACACCGGCCCCGTGCGCGTCATCGACATACAACAACGCATCGTGTGCGTGCGCCACGGCGGCCAACTCGGCCAGCGGTGCCACGTCGCCATCCATCGAAAACACCCCGTCGGTGGCCAGCACCGCTACCGCTTGCGCATCCACGTGCAACTGGCGTGCAGCGGCCTGCGCATCGTTGTGCGGATAGCGTTTGAGCGTGCAACCGGACAGACGTGCACCATCAATCAAACTGGCGTGATTGAGCTTGTCTTGCACGCACGCATCGCCCTTGCCCAGCAGCGCCTGCAGTACCGCCAGATTGGCCAGATAGCCGCTGCCAAACAGCAGTGCACGCGGTGCTTGCTGCCACGTTGCCAACGCGGCTTCCAACCCGGCATGTTCGGCGCTGTGGCCACACACCAGATGCGAGGCGGTACTACCCGCGCTGGAGGCCGCATGCAGTGCGGCGATCACCTGCGGGTGTTGCGACAGCCCCAAATAATCATTGCTGCAAAAGTTCAGCAGCGTGCGGCCATTCACCACACACTGCACACCTTGCCGCTGCGTCACCACACGGCACATCCGCGTGCGCTGCGCAGCGCTGCGCGCCTCACGCAGCGCCGCAATGCGCTGGCTCAGCAGCCGCTGCATCCGCAGCCGCAGCCATCTTCCGGTGCGCGTTGCGACGCACCACCACAGCAGCCAGCCGCTTGTTCCTTGACGATGGTCAGATTGACCACGCCACCACTGCAACCACAGCCACCACTGCCACAGCCGCCGTCGTTGCCAACGAGGGTGAGACCAGGAACATCGTTCAGTGCGGTTTTGACTTCTTCAACCACCATGGCGCGCAATCCCAAGCGTTCGAACAGGGCATTATCGCGCTCGGTGTCGGGGTTGCCGGTGGTGAGCAATTTTTCGCCATAGAAAATGGAGTTGGCACCGGCGCTGAAACACAACGCCTGCAACTCATCACTCATCTCGGCACGGCCTGCCGACAACCGCACCATCGAGCGCGGCATCATGATGCGTGCCGCTGCAATGGTGCGCACAAATTCAAACGGGTCCAACGCCACTGTGCCGTGCAGCGGGGTACCTTCCACTTGCACCAGCCGGTTGATCGGCACCGAATCCGGATGCGCCGGCAAATTGGCCAGCGTCATCAGCAAACCGGCGCGCTGACGGCGTGATTCGCCCATCCCCACGATGCCGCCACAGCAGGTTTTCAGGCCGGCATCGCGCACCTGGGTGAGGGTGTCGAGCCGGTCTTGCACCTCGCGGGTGTGGATGATGTCGCCGTAAAACTCGGGGTCGGTATCCAGATTGTGGTTGTAGTAATCCAGCCCGGCCTCTTTCAAGGCCACCGCCTGCCCGCCACTGAGCATGCCCATGGTGGCGCAGGTTTCCAGCCCCAATGCTTTCACCTCACGGATCATCGCCGCCACTTTGGGGATATCGCGGTCCTTCGGGCTGCGCCATGCCGCGCCCATGCAAAAGCGCGACGCCCCGGCGGCCTTGGCTTGCCGTGCCTTGGCCACCACATCCTCCACCTCCATCAGCTTGGAGGCTTCCACCCCGGTGTGATAACGCGCTGCCTGCGGGCAGTAGCTGCAATCTTCCGGGCAGCCGCCGGTTTTCACCGACAACAAGGTGGACACCTGCACTTCGCAGGGGTCGAAATGCAGCCGGTGCGCGGTGGCGGCGCGATACAACAAATCCGGCAGCGGCAGCGCCAGCAAGTCTTCGACTTCGCTGCGCGACCAGTCGTGGCGAACGGGGAAAGCACTGACGATTTGCATGGGGGTTTTCCGACAGACAAGCCAAAGACAAGTGCGCAGTCTGGAATGCATGGACGCCACCGTCAACCAAATCACCATCAGCAAAGTTGACAGACACCTGCGCGCGCCGCTGGGCTGGTTGCTGCCACCCCGCTGCGTGGTGTGCGGTGATGCCGGCATGCCAGGCCGCGATGTGTGCGCGCGCTGCCATGCCGACCTGCCTTGGCAAGGGCTGGCCTGCGGATGCTGTGCGCTGCCGCTGCCCACCACCGGCATCTGCGGGCATTGCCTGCAACAACCCTCGCCTTTGGATGCGGCGCATGCAGCCTTCGATTACAGCTTCCCGTTGGACCGGCTGCTGCCACGGCTGAAATTTCACGCGGATTTCGCCTGCGGGCGCATGCTGGCGCAGTGCATGGCCGAACGCTTCGCCGCATTGCCACGGCCCGCCGCCATCGTGCCGGTGCCACTGCATCCTGCGCGCCTGCGCAGGCGCGGCTACGACCAGGCGTTGGAGCTGGCCAAACCCATCGCACGCGCATTGGCGCTGCCGTTGCGCGGGAATCTGTTGCAGCGCGACAAGCCCACCTCGGCGCAATCACGTTTGCATGCCGATGCGCGGCAACGCAATTTGCGTGATGCCTTTCGTGTGGCCACGTTGCCCGATCTTCCCGCACATATCGCGCTGCTGGACGATGTCATGACCACCGGCGCAACCCTGTACGCAGCGGCACAAGCCTTGCGCAATGCCGGTGTGGCACGGGTGGATGCATGGGTGTGCGCGCGGGTGGCTTAGGGCAACGCTGGTCCAGTTGTGTTTACTCGTGAGACCGGCTGTGTCTTGCGAATAAACGCGGAATCGGCCAGCGGCACCTCAAGCGGGCTGATCCGGGATCAGCGCGTTTTCAATCCAGGCGATCTGGTCTTTGAGCAGCAATTTGCGCTTCTTGAAGCGCTTGAGCATCAACTCATCGGCCCGGATATCGGCCTGCAGGCGCTCGATCGCCGCATCCAGGTCGCGATGTTCCTGCCGCAGCACGGCCATGCGCTGGGACAGGCGGGATTGTTCTGCCGGATTCAGGGGCTGGCTCATTGACTCAGCATAACGCGACGGCAGCCCCCGTGTGGCAGGTAAAATGCACAGATGCACACCATGGATCTGCCCCTCGCCGACGTCTCTGCGCGTACCCCGCGCAGCGCGCCTGTGGCGAACAAATATCAGGCCGATAAACTGGCCAAGCGCCTGCGCCATCAGGTGGGTCGGGCGATTGCCGATTTCGGCATGATCGAAGACGGTGACAAGGTGATGGTCTGCCTGTCCGGCGGCAAGGACAGCTACACGCTGCTGGACGTACTTCTGCAATTGCAGAAAAAAGCACCGGTCAATTTCAGTATCACCGCGGTCAATCTGGATCAGAAACAGCCCGGCTTTCCCGAGCATGTACTACCTGAGTACTTGTCTTCGATTGGCGTGGATTACCACATCATCGAACAAGACACCTATTCGGTGGTCAGCCGGGTGATTCCGGAAGGCAAGACCATGTGTTCGCTGTGTTCACGCCTGCGCCGCGGCGCGCTGTACACCTATGCCGAAACCCACGGCTTCACCAAGATCGCGCTGGGTCACCACCGCGATGATCTGGTCAACACGTTTTTCCTCAATCTGTTCTTCCACGCCAAGCTGTCGGGCATGCCGCCCAAGCTGCTGAGCGACGACGGCAAGCATGTGGTGATCCGCCCGCTGGCCTATGTGCGCGAGGACGACATCGAGGCGTATGCCGAGACCAAGGGCTTCCCGATCATCCCCTGCAACCTGTGCGGCTCGCAGGAAAACCTGCAGCGCAAGCAGGTCAAGAAGATGCTGGTGCAGTGGGAGAAGGACGCGCCCGGCCGCATCGAGACCATGGCGCGCGCGCTGGGCGATATTCGCCCCTCGCAATTGAGCGATCCCAAACTGTTCGACTTTCTGGCGCTGGGTAAACGCGGCGATGATGCACTGCCCAACGCGCACGCCTGGCTGGCCGGCACCGCGGCCGAGGCCGAACCGGTGGCGATGGCGCTGCATCCCGTGCGCAACCACGACGGGCTGGACATCCTCAAGTCCTGAGCCCGCGCCGCGCTTCCCCGCATTTCCACCTGGCCCTGGCCCATCCGCTGGCGAGGGCCTTTCCACAGGATTCCCGAATGTTCTTTCGCAACCTCACTCTGTTTCGTTTTCCCACCAGCTTGAACCTTGCCGATCTGGACGCCCAGTTGGCCGAGTGCGAACTCAAGCCGGTGGGCGCGCTGGAGCTGTCCTCACGCGGCTTTGTGACGCCGCTGGGCCAGCATGGCGATCAATTTTGCCAACGCCAAGGCGACGCGCTGTGGTTGGCCATTGGCGGCGAAGACAAACTGCTGCCCGGTGCGGTGGTCAACGACCTGCTGCAGAAGAAGCTGGCCGCGATCGAGGAGAAGGAAGGCCGCAAGCCCGGCGGGCGTACCCGCAAGCGGCTTAAGGATGAGCTCATCACGGAATTGCTACCGCGTGCCTTCGTGCGCCCGGTGCGCACCGATGCGCTGATCGACACCCAAACCGGCGTGATCGCGGTGGACACCTCCTCGCGCAAGAGCGCCGAAAGCGTGGTGTCGGAAGTGCGCCGTGCACTGGGCAGTTTTCCGGCGTTGCCGCTGAATGCCGAAGTCGCCCCACGCGCCATTCTCACCGGCTGGATTGCCGGCGACCCGTTACCTGATGGCCTGAGCCTGGGGGATGAATGCGAACTGCGCGACCCCACCGACACCGGTGCGGTGGTGAAAATTCAGCGCATGGATCTGTCCGGCAATGAAATCGCCAAGCATCTGGAAGCCGGCAAACAGGCCACGCGCCTGGCGCTGACCTTGGACGATCACGTCAGTTTCGTACTTGGCGAAGATCTCGTCGTGCGCAAGTTCAAGTTGCTGGATGGTGCGGTGGATCAGCTTGAGGCCAGCGATAGCGATGACATCGTGGCCGAACTGGGCGCGCGCTTTGCGCTGATGGCGGGCGAGTTTAAGCGCCTGTTCAACGTGCTGGAAGCCGCGTTCAAGCTGAGCAAGGCGGAGTAACCCAAGCGCCACCCAAGCGCCCTCTACAATGCCGGAATGAACGCATTTGCCGCCGCTGTGCTATATGCCTTGGCATGGGCCGTCGCACGCCTGCCGTGGGTCGTGCTGCGGGCTTTGGCCGATGGCATGGCGCATGTATGGCGGCGGCTGGACGCCCGCGAAGCGCGCGTGGCGCGGCGCAATCTGGAGCTGATCCGCCCCGAGCTGGATGCCGCTGCACGCGAAGCACTGCTGGCCGAGATTCTGCGCACCACCACCCGCCAGGCGTTTGAAACCCTGCGCCTGTGGACGCGACCGGCGGCATGCAATCTGCGCGACATCGTTGAAGTCCACGGCGAAGCACTGTTCGATGCGGCAGTACAGTCGGGGCGCGGCTTGATCGTGGCCGCGCCGCATATGGGCAATTGGGAATTGCTCAATCAATGGCTGGCGAAAAAAACGCCACTGGCCATTTTGTATCGGCCACCGGAATCGGCCATCGGTGAAGCCTTCTTGCGCCGTGTGCGTGCCAATGTGGAGGGTGATGTCGAGCAAGTACGCGCCGAGGCCTCGGGGGTACGCACCTTGCTCAAGCGCCTGCAAAAAAATGGCGTGGTCGGCATTCTGCCGGATCAACAGCCCAAGGCGGGAGAGGGTGAATTTGCGCCGTTCTTCGGCAAGCAGGCGCTGACCATGACCCTGCTCGGGCGGCTGGCCAACCGCAGCGGTGCGACCGTATTGCTGTGTTGGTGCCAGCGCTTGCCCGGCAAAGGCGTGCCAAAGTTTGCATTGCATATTGAAGCCGCCCCAGGCGCCATCGCCGATGCCGATCCACAACGTGCAGTGACCGCACTTAACGCCGGAGTGGAGGCCATAGCACAACACGACTTCGCGCAATATCAGTGGACCTACAAGCGCTATACCCTGCGGCCACCGGAAAGCGGCGAAGAAAATCCGTATTGGGATTTGTATCGTTGAGCGCTGCCTGCAACTGTTGATCAGCCCCTGCGCGCAAGCCCCATGCGATAAAACGCGTCGATCTGCGGCAGTTTGGCTTCAATGCGAAAACGTGCCATCGGATACTCAACGCGGGCGGGTGGCGTGGCACACGCAGTGCGAAGTGCCAGCGCCAGTGCAGTGGCATCGTCAATGCCCACCAGCGGGGTGCCGATCTGCGTCGCCAGATGCTGCGCGCCTTCGCTGGCACTGGCCACGATCGGCAGGCCGGCTTGCATGGCTTCCAGCAACACCAAACCAAACGGCTCCGAGCGCGCCGCGCTGACGAACACATCAAACGCGGCCAGCCAATCCTGTGGTGAAGCGGCAAAGCCGGGCATGATGATGGTTGCGTCGGCCAATGCGCGCAAGCGTTTGAATTCACGGCCCTGGCCAATAATGGCAAGCCGGGCATCGGGCAGGTTCGCGCGATGAAATGCGTCGATCAACACATCCAAGCCCTTGCTGCGCTCGATTCGGCCCAAGGCACCGACCAGCACGGTGGTGGCATCAATGCCATAAGCGGCCCGCAGACGCGCGCGCGCAGCGCTGTCAGCGGTATGTGGCATGGTCCAATTGTCGATTTGCACCGACTGTGAGCGCAACGGTTCAGGAATCGCGGCAAGCTGCCAAGGCGCAATGGCAATCAGGCCATCCAGATCGCGGTGTTGCCGCGCTTTGTAGCGGATATGCAGGGTAGCGACGCGTAAGCCATCGCCACGCAGCCGGCGCAGCGCATGGCAGGCCTTGCTCAAATGGGCATGCGCAACGTCCGGCCGCAGGCGTTGCACCACGCGACGCGCCTGCCATGTACTCAGCAAATTCCCCACCCAAACAATCTTTACCTTCGGGTCAACCCGCTGTGCAATTGCATCTGCACGTGGCTGTCCAGCCGCACGGCGCAAGACAAGACTCACGTCGTGGCCGGCAGCCGCTTGTGCCGCCGCCAGCTCCAAAACGTGGCGCTCGGTACCGGCAAAGCGACTGGTCAACAGGAGATGGACGATGCGCATGCAGCCTCGAATGGGGTGAACGGGAGCATCCCCGCGTGGAATTCAGTGCGGCAATGACCGGCGAAGGCAAGGGTTGGTCGCCCCAGCATCCAGTAACCACCAGCGCCGCCCATTGGCCATGCCCATATCGCGTGCCAACGATTTGCCAACGCAGGCCGGCAGGCCGTCGCCTTCTTCCACCAGCAGCCAGCGCGTGGCGGGCTGTTGCAGTTGCCAGCGCACGCCGTCGGCGAACTGCAGCGCGATGTCCCGCTTGAAACCGAAGTCCGCGGCCGGACGATCGGCCATCAGCATCTGTTGTTCACGCCAGCCGACCAGCCCCAGTTGCGCGTCGGGGCCAATGGCCTGGCCAACATTGCGCATCAGGCCACGTGATGAGCTGCCGTCGTTGAGCAAGGGTGCACCGATCAGCGAATACAGCACCCACAGGGCGGTGAGCATCGCAATCAGCGCGTAATGTGCACGCTGGCGGCCAAACCACAGACAGGCACCCAGCCCGAAGCCGCCACTGGCCACGAACATCCACGCAAGGCCCTGCGCTACCTGTGCATCGCGGCCCTCCATGAAGCTGCGCGCAAACTTGGGGTCACCGGTGAGCATGGCGATCCCTGCCGCCAGCGCCACCAGTGAAAACACCAGCACAAAGCCCAGCAACAGGCGCTGTGCATTGGGTTTGCGCAGCAGGCCCGGCAACAGCGGTGCCAGCGCCAGGCACAGCATCGGCAGTGCGGGCAGGATGTACATGTCGCGCTTGCCGGAGGGAATGCTGAAGAACACAAACACCAACACGACCCAACCCAGGAGTACGGCATAGCGTGCATCGCGGCGCTCAAGGCGGTGCTTCCACGCCGGGATCGCCCATGGCAGCACCAGCAGGGTCGGCAGCCAGGTGGTCAGCGCAACTTCGATGAAGTACCACCACGGCTGGCCGTGGTGCCAGGAATTGGCATAGCGGGTGACGGTTTGCCGCAGCAAAATGTCATCCACATAGGCGCGGTAGGCATCGCCGCCATTGCCCAATGCCGCAATCAGCATCGGTATCAGCCAAACCCCGCACGCCGCCAGGAAGGCCAGCGGGCCAAGCCAGAATCTTGGATTGCGTGCGTGCACGCGCACATCGGGCCAGCCGCGCAGCGATGCCATGCCGGCTGGAATCAGCATCAGCAGTGCGATCACGCCCACGCCCTTGGTAATGGTGCCCAAGCCTGCCGCCGCCCAGCCCAGCGCCCACATGCGCCAGTCGGGGCCCTTCCACACATGCCGCAGCAGGCCATAGCAAGACAGCGTGATCCAGAACACCACCATCGGATCGATCTGCGCTTTCTTGGCCTGGAAGGTGAACTGGATGGTCAGCAGCACCGCCCAGCCGGCGTAGATGCCCACCCGTGGTGTCCATAGCCGCTTGCCCAGATCGACCACGCACCACAGTGTGCCCAGTGCGGCCAACAGCGAGGGCAGCAGGAAGGCGATACGCAGATTGCCGGTCAGCCACAGCAGGCTGGCCTGCATCCACATGAACAGCGGTGGTTTGTCCGAATACAGTTCGATGCCGCGCTGTGGAAACAGCCAGTGGCCGCTTTCCACCATGTGTTTGGCCACCAGCGCGAAGCGCGGCTCGTCGGCCGGCCACGGGTCACGCAGGCCGAGGCCGGTGGCCAGGATCAGCAGGGCAAACAGCCAAAACAGCCAGAGGTCGCGGCGAGTGAGTGTCATGGCCAATAGTCTGAACGGGAACGGTTAGCGTTTTCTCAGCCGCGCACAGAAAAACCCGTCCATGCCGTCTTCGCCGGGCAGGCGCTGGTGCCCAAAGCCGGTGTCGTGGCCGAAGTGGGCGGCCAGTGGTGCGAGTGCGGCGTCGGCGGTGCGGGCCAGGAAGGCTTCGATTTGCGCGCTGTTTTCGGCACGCACGATGGAGCAGGTGGCATACACCAGCGTACCGCCGGGGGCGAGCAGTGGCCACAGTGCGTCCAGCAACTGCGCCTGGATGCAGGCCAGTGCCACCACATCGGCCTCGCGCCGATGCAGCAGCACATCGGGTTGCCGGCGCACGATGCCGCTGGCGCTGCACGGGGCATCGATCAGGATCGCGTCGAATGGCGTGCCATCCCACCACGCGGCGGGCGATGTGGCATCACCCACCCGCACCTCGATCTCCAAGCGCAAACGGGTGAAGCTGTCTTGCATGCGGCGCATGCGGCGGGCATCCACATCCAGTGCGGAGATGCGCAAGCTGGCATCGCGTTCGGCCAGATGCGCGGCCTTGCCGCCGGGGGCGGCGCAGGCATCCAGCACCCGGCTGCCGGCTGCGGGTGTCAACGCATCAGCAATGGCCTGTGCGGCAGCGTCTTGCACCGATACCAGTCCTGCATCAAAACCCGGCAGCTGCTGTACCGGCACGGCGGCATGCAAGCGCAGCGCATCAGCCAAGTATGGGGCGTCGGTTGCCTCGATCCCCGCTTCGCGCAGCAAATTCCAATAATCATCACGCACGATCCAGCGCCGATTGACGCGCAGCCACAGCGGCGGCATTTCAGCGCTGGCTGCAAAAATTGCATCCGCCTGTTGCGGCCAATCGCTGCGGATCTGTTGCGCCAGCCATGTCGGCCAAGCCGCTTCGGGCGCGGCGGGCGGTAGCGCTTCACGGGTGGCGCGGCGCAGCAGGGCGTTGACCATGCCGGCTTGATGTGCGCGCCCCAGTGCGCGTGCGGCATCCACCGTGGCGGCCAGTGCGGCATGCGCGGGCAAACCCATTTCGAGTTGGGCAAGGCCAACCAGCAACATGCTGCGCAAATTGCCATCACGTTGCCCCAGCGGCCGTGCCATCCACGCATCCAGCGCTGCGTTGTAGCGCACGCGCTGGCGCAGTGCCGTCATCGCGATGGCCTCGACCAAGGCGCGGTCGCGCGGGTCGGGGAGTGTCGGCAATGCGCTGCCCAACGCTGCCTTCAGTGAGCGCCCGTGGTGCAAGACGTCTTCCAGCACATTGGCAGCGGTCATGCGGCTGGCAACGCCATCACTCATGGCAGCACATCGCGGCGGGCATTGCGGTAATCCTGTGCACTGATCGGTTTGCCGCCGTCGCGCTGCAAGCTGAGCAGGCGCAGCACGCCTTGTCCGCAGGCGACGTCGATGCCCTCGCGCCCTGCGCCCAGTACGCGTCCCGGTGCGGTGTTGTGGGTCTCATCCAGCGCACAAGCGGCATGGATGCGCACGCGTTCGCCCAACAGCTGCGCTTCGGCCACCGGCCATGGGTTGAACGCGCGCACCTTGTTGGCCAGCACGGTGGCGGGAAGCACCCAGTCGAGCCTGGCTTCAGCCTTGTCCAGCTTATGCGCGTAGGTCACGCCCGCGGTGGCTTGCGGCTTGGGCGGCAACACAATCGTGGCGCGCAGCAGACCCAGCGCATCGGACAGCACGCGCGCGCCGAGTTCGGCCAGGCGGTCGTGCAGCTGGCCGCCGGTGTCATCGGGACCAATGTCGATCGCCTGCGAGAGCAGCACCGGGCCGGTGTCGAGCCCTTTCTCCATTTGCATCAGGCACACGCCGGTTTGGCGGTCGCCGGCTTCGATCGCGCGCTGGATCGGTGCCGCGCCGCGCCAACGCGGCAGCAGCGAGGCGTGCACGTTCCAGCAACCGTATGCGGGAATCTCCAGCACCGATTGCGGCAGCAGCAGACCGTAGGCCACCACCACCATCAGGTCGGGCTTGAGTGCGCGCAGCGTGCGTTTGGACTCGGCGCTGCGGAAATTGTCCGGCTGGAATACCGGAATACCGCGCTGTACCGCCTCCAGTTTGACCGGCGAAGCCGTCAGCCCGCGGCCGCGCCCGGCCGGGCGGTCGGGTTGGGTGTACACGCCCACCACTTCACCGCGCAGGGCTGCGGCACGCAGGCAGGGCACGGCAAATTCGGGCGTGCCTGCAAAGACGATGCGCATGGGGTCAGGCCGCGCTGCGCTTGGCCTTCAGCAACTTCTTGCGGACCATTTCACGTTTCAGCGGGGACAGGTAATCGACAAACAATTTGCCGTCTAAGTGGTCCATTTCGTGCTGTACACAGACCGCCAGTACGCCATCGGCGTCCAGCGAAAACGCCTGTCCGTGGCGATCCAGCGCCTCCACCGTGACGGTGTCGCTGCGTGTCACGTCCGCATAAATCCCCGGCACCGACAAGCAGCCCTCCTGATAGACCTGTTCGCCCGCCCGGGCACTGATCCGCGGGTTGATGAACACCAGTGGCCGGCTTTTGTCCTCGGTCACGTCAATCACCATGAAGCGCTTGTGCACGTCCACCTGGCTGGCGGCAAGGCCGATTCCGGGGGCTTCGTACATGGTTTCAAACATGTCGTCGAGCAAGGTTTGGAACGCCGGTGTGGCCAATTCCGCCGGGTCAACGTCGGCGGCTTTGGTGCGCAGGCGCGGGTCGGGAAATTCAAGAATCGGGAGCATGGACATGGCGGAAATCCGGTATTTGACAGCCCACACGGCTGTCCGCTGCCGATTGTAGCCGCTCAAACCTGCACCATCGCTTGCCAGACCGATTGGATTGTGAGCTATATTGAGCGGGCGACAGGGGATTTTGCCAAGAGCTGCGGGGAGATAGCGATCATGCTTGAACGGGTTTCCAACCTGATGCGTTCCAATGTGCCGCGCTCTCGCGGGCTGCGCACGATGCTTGCTGCTGCATTGTTGACGGTGGCCACCTATGCGGCGGCGGCACAAATGCGCGGTGACCATCCGGATTCTTACGTGGTGAAGCGTGGCGACACCTTGTGGGACATTTCTGCGCGCTTCTTGAAGAAGCCTTGGCTGTGGCCGGAAATCTGGCAAGCCAATCCGCAGATCAAAAACCCGCATTTGATCTATCCGGGTGACGTGCTGAGTCTGGCGTACTTGGATCGAGTGGCGGTGCAGCCGGGCGCACGGACCGAAAGCCCGGTCAATGCCGTGCCGCTGGCGGAAATCGAGCCGTTCCTGAAAGACATGCGTATCGTGTCCGATATTTCCAGCCTACCGTATGTGGTGGGCTTGGAAGATGGCCGTTTGCACGCATCACGGGGCCAAGTGGCGTATGTGCGCGGCTTGGAAGGCATTGCTGCCGGTCAGCGTTATTTGATAGTCCGCCCGGAAAAGCGCTATCGCATGGTAGAACGCGCCGGGATGTGCTGTGACGTGTTCCAAGGGCAGGAGCTGGATGCGCGTGGCCATTCCGGCCCGGATGACGGCACCTTGTGGAGCAATGCGGTCTTTCCGAGCAAGAACACCGAGTTTCTGGGCTATGAATTGGTGACCCAGACGGTAGGCACGGTGACCCGTGGTGAAGTGGCGGGTATTCAGGCCAGCACGGTGTTGTTGGATGCCGAAGGCCGTGATGTGCGCGCTGGTGATCGCTTGATTCCGGTTGAGGCGCAAACCTACGACCTGCAGTTCTTTCCGCATCCACCCAAGCAGCAGGCCAAGTATGGCCGGGTGACGGTAATGTCGGTGGCCGATCACGACAAGTTCGGCGGCACCCGCGACGTCATCGCCATTTCTGGTGGTGCACGCGAGGGCATCGACAATGGCACCGTGTTCTCGCTGTGGAAGCGTGGCGACGCGGTCACCGACAAGATCAAATCGGGGCTGGATGCCAACGACGACATCACCTTGGCCGAACACAAAGTGCGCCTGCCGGATGAATTTGCCGGTCATGCCATGGTGTTCCGCACCTTCGACAATGTCAGCTACGCCTTGGTGATGAGCAGCGTCAAACCGGTGCGTGTGGGCTACGAGCTCAAGCACCCGGACGCGTCCTACTGAGTTTTCAGGGTTTTCCGACCCAGTACCGCAACGGCACCTGAGGGTGCCGTTGTTGTTTGTGCGTGATGCTGGAGGCATGTCAGATCGTTGCGAACATGAACCTCTTCTGCGCCTGCTGTTTAGTGGCGCGCCGGCCTCAGGGCTGCGCCGCCTGCTGGATTCGCACGCCACCGCGCAGGCGGCTATTGCAGCTGGTGCACGCGATTGGGCCAGCCACGGCCTGGCCGCGCCGGCCTGCAATGCCATCCGCACACCTGATGCGGCGGCGCTGCGCAATGCGGCGGACTGGCTGCAAGCACCCGGGCACCATCTGCTGGGCTGGCGCGATGCCGACTACCCCCCACTACTGCGGCGCATCGGCTCGCCGCCTGCAATGTTGTTCGTGGCCGGCGACCCGGCCCGGTTGTGGCGGCCTGCGGTTGCCATTGTCGGCAGCCGGACTGCCACCGCCGGCGGCTGCGCCAATGCCGGGCAGTTTGCGCGGCAGCTGGCCAACGCCGGGTTCTGCATCGCCAGTGGGCTGGCTGCCGGGATCGACGCCGCCGCCCACAGCGCCACGCTGGAGGCGGGTGGAGTCACCGTCGCAGTGTTGGGCACCGGCCCGGATATCGCCTACCCAACGCGCCACCAGACATTGCTGGAGCGCATCGCGGCCACGGGTGCCGTGGTGTCCGAGCACCCCCCCGGTACCGGCCCGCTGCGCCAGCACTTCCCCAGCCGCAACCGTATTTTGGCGGGATTGAGTCTGGGCACCTTGGTGATCGAGGCTGCACTGCGTTCAGGTGCGCTGATTACCGCCCGTCAGGCCGCCGACGCCGGGCGCGAAGTGTTTGCCCTGCCCGGCTCCATCCACAACCCGATGGCGCGTGGCTGCCACCACCTGATTCGCGAAGGGGCCGCGCTGGTGGAGTCGGCGCAGGAGGTCATCGACGTCCTCAGTCCTTCGGTTCTGGAGTTGGCCCGCGCCCTGCGTGGCGAACTGGATAGCGTACCCATCCAACCATTGGCGGCCCTGTCCGCACCGCATCAAGACAATGCCAACTACAACCGGTTGTGGCCTGCCTTGGGTCATGACCCAACCGGTATGGACGAGTTGGAGGAGCGCACCGGATTGACGGTGGCCGAACTGTCGGCCATGCTGCTGACGCTGGAACTGGAAGGACGGGTGGTGGCCGAGCACGGCCGCTACTGCCGAATCGGCGGTTGAGACCAGCAATCAGCAGCAACAGCGCCTTGGTGGCGCAGGCAGGGGGGGATGAAAGAAAGCATTCTGGACGTCCTGCTGTATCTGTTCGAACACTATTTCGCCAACGACATTGCGCTGGTGCCCGGAAATGCGTCTGGCAGTCAAGACGGTGCGTTGATGGGGGAGTTGATCGAAGCCGGCTTCGCCCCCGATGAAATCCACCGCGCATTTGACTGGCTGGATGTGCTGGTCACCCAACGCCCGGCCGCAAGCCCGGCCCGGGTCAGCGCCCCGATCCGGGTGTTCCAGGGTGCGGAGCTGGACAAGTTGGATGTGGAAGCACGCGGTTTCTTGCTGCTGCTCGAACAGCACGGCGTGCTGGATGCAAACCAGCGCGAATTGGTGCTGGATCGAGCCATGGCGCTTGATCAAGACTCACTGGATCTGGATGATCTGAAATGGGTGGTGTTGCTGGTACTGTTCAATCAGCCGGGTAGCGAAGCGGCCTACGCCTGGATGGAAACCCAGATGTATCTGGACGATCCCGAACCACTTCATTGAATGATTTGAACACGGAGGTTGCATGACAGAGTGGTATTACGCCGCAGGGGGCACCGAGCAGGTTGGTCCGGTACCGGCAGAGCGATTGGTTGAGTTGTTGCGGGCGGGGACCATTACGCCCGACACCTTGGTGTGGCGTACAGGCTTGGACAGTTGGCAGCCGTTGCAACGCAGCCTTGAAGAATTGGGGGTGCACGCGGTGCCGCCGTTGCCGCCCACGTTGCCGCCAGCACCACCTCCGATGCAGGCCAATGTCCCACAGCCCGGCATTGTGGTGCATCACGCACCCGCGCCCAAGCCACGTGGCATGTCTGGCTGCTTGATTGCGGTGATTGTGGCGGCGGTACTTGCGGTACCGATGATCGCGATTCTCGCCGCCATTGCACTTCCGGCCTACAACAGTTATCGGGTGCGTTCTGCCGAAGGGGCATGTTTGGCGGAAATGAAGGCCTATGCCAACAGCGCGGTGGCAGCCATGAATCATGGCGAATCCCCCGCAGCGCCACCGCATGGGGCGTGCAGTGAGGCGGATGCCGCAGTGGACATGCAAACGCCGATCACCGGCGTCCCCAAAGCACCGGGCAAGAAAACGATTACCTGCGAAATGCAGACGGCCACCTGCTCCATTGATGCTTCCGAGAACACCCCATGACCCAATGGCATTACGCAGATCGCAATCATCAGCAGTGTGGCCCGGTGGACGATGCCGAATTGGTGCGCTTGTTTCGCAATGGCGATATTCGGCTGGACAGTCTGGTGTGGCATTCGGGATTGCCGCAATGGCAGGCGTTGAGTGATTTTTCCGAGGCGTTGGGTCTGCAAGCTGCTGCGCCAGCCTCACCCTATATGCCGCCGACCAGCGAGGTGGTCGGCGAGAATCCCATTGTCCAAGGTGGCGAGGTGGTGTACGCAGGGTTTTGGAAGCGGGTGGCGGCTTACATCATTGATGGCTTCATTGCCGGCATCGTGGGCGGCATGATCGGCGGAGTCATTGGCGCAATGATGGGCGTTGCCTCCATGGGCGATCCCAGTGGCGGCAAATTCCTCGCCGTACAGCTGCTCAGTAATCTGGTGGGGATGGTCATTGGTGTTGCCTATTTTGCTGGGATGCATGCCTCCAGTGCGATGGCCACACTGGGCAAAATGGCAGTCGGTATTAAGGTGGTTCGCTCGGATGGGCAGAAGATCAGTTTTTTGCGCGGTGTGGGGCGCTACTTTGGACTGATCGTGAGTTCATTGACGCTGTGCATTGGCTTTGCAATGGCCGGCTTCACCGAGCGCAAGCGCGCCCTGCACGACATGATGTGTGACACCCTCGTGGTGGATAAATGGGCATTTACCTCGCACCCCGAATGGCAGCGCAAAGAGCTGGGGGCCGTCACCATCACCATCTTGGTGTTGGGTGGTTTGTTGCTCGTGGTTGGGGTGCTGGCCATTATGGCGGCGGTGGTGTTTGCGGCTCGTGCCAGCCACTAAAGACAGGCTTTGCAATATCGCGGCGCTTGACACGGGGCATACATTCGTGATTCCACTATAAATAGCGCCCGGGGCATCTGCTCCGGGCGTTGGCATCTTCGCCGGCTGCATGCACCGGCTCACTGCACTTCGGAAAACCGCGTCGCCATGGCTAAAAATCTGCTTATCGTCGAATCGCCCGCCAAGGCCAAGACGATCAATAAATATCTCGGCAAGGACTTCACCGTTCTCGCCAGCTATGGCCATGTGCGCGATCTGGTGCCGAAGGAAGGTGCGGTAGATCCGGACAACGGGTTTGCGATGCGCTACGAGACCATCGAGAAAAACGAGCGCCATGTGGATGCGATTGCCAAGGCCGCCAAATCCGCCGACCACTTGTTCCTGGCCACCGACCCGGACCGCGAAGGGGAGGCGATCAGCTGGCATATCGCCGAGATTCTGAAGCAGCGCAACCTGCTGCAAGGCAAGAGCTTGCAGCGCGTGGTGTTTACCGAAATCACTCCGCGGGCGATCAAGGACGCGATGACCCAGCCGCGTGATATCGCCTCGGACTTGGTGGATGCGCAGCAGGCGCGGCGCGCGCTGGACTATCTGGTGGGCTTCAACCTGTCGCCGGTGCTGTGGCGCAAGATCAAGGCCGGGCTGTCGGCCGGGCGCGTGCAGTCGCCGGCGCTGCGCATGATCGTGGAGCGCGAAGAAGAAATCGAAGCCTTCATCGCCCACGAATACTGGTCGGTGGAAGCCGAATGCGCGCATCCCGCGCAAGCCTTCACCGCCAAACTCATCAAATTGGATGGCAAGAAGTTTGCGCAGGATACCGGCAAGCTGGAATTCACCCTGACCGACGCCAACGCCGCGGAAGCGGCGCGCCTGCGCATCCAGCAGGCTGCCGCCGGCAAGTTGCATGTGACAGATGTCACCAGCAAAGAGCGCAAGCGCCGGCCGTCGCCGCCGTTCACCACCTCCACCTTGCAGCAGGAAGCGGCGCGCAAGCTGGGCTTCACCACCCGCAAGACCATGCAGGTGGCGCAAAAATTGTATGAAGGTGTGGCCATTGGTGATGAAGGCGCGGTGGGCCTGATCAGCTATATGCGTACCGACTCGGTGAGCCTGTCGCAAGATGCCTTGGCCGATATTCGCGACGTGATTGCGCGCGATTTTGGTACGGCCTCACTGCCCGACAAACCCAATTTCTATCAGACCAAAGCCAAGAACGCGCAGGAAGCGCACGAAGCCGTGCGCCCCACTTCGGCACTGCGCACTCCCACCCAAGTGGCGCGGTTTTTGACCGACGACGAGCGCAAGCTGTACGAGCTGATCTGGAAGCGTGCGGTGGCCAGCCAGATGATTCCGGCCACGCTCAATACCGTCAGTGTGGATTTGAGTGCGGGCAGCGAACACGCCTTCCGCGCCAGCGGCACCACCGTGGTCGTGCCCGGTTTTCTGGCAGTGTATGAAGAAGGCAAAGACAGCAAGAGCAAGGACGATGAGGACGAAGGCCGCAAGCTGCCGCTGATGAAGCTGGGCGATACGGTGCCACTGGATCGCATCCATACCGACCAACACTTCACCCAGCCACCGCCGCGGTTCACCGAAGCCTCGCTGGTGAAAGCGCTGGAGGAATATGGCATCGGCCGGCCGTCCACCTACGCATCGATCATCCAAACCCTGCTCGGCAAGCAGTACGCGCTGCTGGAAGGGCGCGCCTTCAAGCCCACCGATATTGGCCGCGCGGTGAGCAAATTCCTGTCCAATCACTTCCCCAAATATGTCGATTACGACTTCACCGCCAATCTGGAAGACGAGTTGGATGCGGTGAGCCGTGGCGAAGAAAATTGGATCCCCCTGATGGAGAAATTCTGGGGTCCGTTCAAGGAATTGGTGGATGACAAAAAGGTCTCGCTGGACAAGGCCGACGCCGGCAGCGTGCGCGTGTTGGGCGTGGATCCCGCCAGTGGCCGCCCGTTGAGTGCGCGCATTGGCCGGTTTGGCCCGCTGGTGCAAATTGGCACCGTGGAAGACGAGGAAAAACCGCGGTTTGCCTCGCTCAAACCGGGTCAAAGCATCTACAGCATCAGCCTGCCGGAGGCGCTCCAGTTGTTCGAGATGCCGCGCCAGCTGGGCGTTGATGCCAACGGCGAGGAAGTGAGCGTGGGGATCGGCCGGTTTGGCCCGTTCGCCAAGCGTGGCAGCACCTATGCCTCATTGAAGAAAGAAGATGACCCGTATGCCATCACTTTGGCGCGTGCCATTTTCCTGATCGAAGAAAAAGAAGAAATCGCCCGCAACCGGGTCATCAAGCAATGGCCCGACAGCGACATCCAGGTTCTCAATGGCCGCTTCGGGCCGTATCTGTCCGATGGCGTGCTCAACGGCAAAATTCCAAAAGACCGCGAGCCGGCAGCGTTGACCCTGGCCGAAGTGCAGCAGTTGATGGCTGACACCGGCAAGCCTGCGCGCAAGGGGTTTGGCGCGAAAAAGACGGTGGTCAAAAAAGCTGCAGCGAAGAAAGCGACAGCGAAAAAAACCGCCGCTGACAAGCCAGCCAGGAAAGCCGCCGCCAAGAAGCCTGCGGCGAAAAAGGCGGCCCCAAAAGCCGTTGCCAAAAAATCACCGCTTCTGTATTCCAGCGGTATTGCGCCGGCCAAGCCACTGCTCACTGCAGCCAAAGTCGAGCCTGGTAAAAAGCGGGTGGTGAAAAAAACCAACCATGGCGATGCCCCGTTTTGAAATCCATTGACACCATCACCGCGCTACTGCGTCAAGGTGGCGTGATTGCCTACCCCACTGAAGGCGTGTGGGGCTTGGGCTGCGATCCGCACAACGAAGTGGCGGTATTGCGATTACTGGCGCTCAAGCAGCGCGATGTGGCCAAAGGCTTGATCCTGATCGCCAGCGATGAAGCCCAGTTGGCGGCGTTCATCGAGACTTCGCCATTGAGCCAGGCACAGCTTGCGCAGGTACGCGCCAGCTGGCCGGGGCCAAATACGTGGATCGTGCCGGCATCGGCCAATGCACCGCGTTGGATCACCGGTGCGCACACCGGCATCGCCGTGCGCGTGACGGCGCACCCGCTGGTGCGGGCACTGTGCGATACCTTCGGTGGCGCACTGGTGTCCACCAGCGCCAATATCGCCAGCGAGCCCTCGCCGTGCAGCCGCGCCGAACTCGATCCGCGCATCCTTGCGGGTGTGGATGCCATCAGCGAAGGCGAGACCTTGGGCCGCCAGCAGCCCAGCACCATTCGCGATGCGCGCAGCGGCAGCACGTTGCGCTGAAACCCGCAGGGGCCTTGTGTTTGCGGGCCCCGGAAGCAGTTTCAAGCGCAACAAAAATTTTCTTCGCCAGACTACTTGTTGCGTCGCACAAAGTGTGGTTTAGTCGGGTTGTGCACTGCGTCAAACCGGGATTGTTGCCGCGCGGTGTTCTCCACTTTCAATCACATTGGACACTACGATGCGGCGCAGCCCGACTCGGGGTTTGTATGACCCTGCCAGCGAACATGACTCTTGCGGTTTTGGCCTGATTGCACAGGTAGACGGCACATGCTCGCGGTCGATCATCGATGGCGCGTTGCAAGCCTTGTCGAATATGGCGCATCGCGGCGGGGTGGCGGCCGATGG